>VBCP01000183.1 GCA_005888925.1 Betaproteobacteria bacterium
GATGGCACTGTCGTGCTGCGCGCCGATCCGGCCCACAAGATCGTGAACCCAGTGCTCTACCGGTACGAGGAGGCGCGCGCGTGCTGGCAGCAGGTCACTGCACCGGTGCTTTGGGTGCATGCCCCGCAATCCGATACGCTCAAATGGCTCTCGCTGGACGAGGATGGGCACGCCGAGCGGCGGGCAGCGTTCCGCAACTTGGAGCATGTCACAGTGCCCGACGCTGGCCACATGCTGCACCTCGATCAGCCCGAGGCGGTGGCGATGCTGATGGAAAAATTCCTGGCGGGCTGATGGCACAGTTCTTCTCGATTCATCCGACCCATCCGCAGGCGCGCCTCGTGCGTCGCGCGGCGGACATCGTGCGCGGCGGCGGACTCGTCGCCTACCCGACCGATTCGTGCTATGCGCTGGGCTCGCTTCCCACTGCGACCAAGGCGCTGGAGCGCCTGCGGCGCGTGCGCGGCATCGACGAGCGGCACCATCTGACGCTCATGTGCCGCGATCTTTCCGAGATCGCCAACTACGCGATCGTGGACGATGCGCGCTTTCGTCTTCTCAAGCGGGCGACACCGGGCAGCTATACCTTCATCCTGCGTGCGCGGCGCGAGCTGCCGCGCCGGCTGGTGCATCCGAAGAGGAAGACGATCGGCGTTCGCGTGCCGGGACACGCGGTGGCGCATGCGTTGCTCGCGGAGCTCGACGAGCCGATGCTTTCCGCGACGCTCGTCCTGCCGGGCGACGCGCAGCCGCTGTCCGACGCGCAGGAAATCCGCGAGCGGCTGGAGCGCGAGCTGGATCTCGTGATCGACGCCGGTTCCTGCGGCACCGAGCCGAGCACGGTGATCGATCTCACCGGCGATGCACCGCTCGTGCTGCGCAACGGAAAGGGTTCGCTCACGCCGTTTTCGGTAGAGGCGGTCTGATAGAATCGCCGTCGCAAGATGGACGTCAACTCACTCGTACAGACGGTCGCCATCTACGCCTTCCCGGTGCTGTTCGCGATCACGCTGCACGAGGCGGCGCATGGCTATGTCGCGCGCCATTTCGGCGACATGACGGCGCACGCGGAAAGACGCATCAGCCTCAATCCGCTGCGTCACCTCGAGCTGGTCGGCACCGTGATCGTGCCGCTGCTCATCCTGTATTTTTCCTCCTGGAAGTTCGTGTTCGGCTGGGCGAAGCCGGTGCCGGTGAATTACTCGGCTTTGCGCGAGCCGCGCCGCGTGAGCATGGGCTTCGTCGCGGCGGCGGGACCGGCAGCGAACCTGCTCATGCTGCTCGGCTGGGCCGTGCTTTTGCGCTTTTCGGGAAGCGGGCCGCTCGCCGCCATGGCGGAGGCGGGTGTCATCGCCAACCTCGTGATCATGGTCTTCAACCTCTTGCCGATACTGCCGCTCGATGGCGGCCGCATCCTCCTCAGCCTGCTGCCCAAGACTCCGGCAGCTCACTACGCACGATTCGAACAGTGGAGCAGCCACCTGCCGACGGCCGTGGTCTTGTTCGCTGTGTTCGATGGCATGGCGAACGACGGCAAGTTGATGGCCAGGGGCTTTGCGCCATTGGGTAATCTGGCCCACCTGCTGGTCCGCGCAATCGTGTACGGATAACTAGAACTACATGTACGAAACACGGGTGCTCTCCGGCATGCGGCCGACGGGGAGCCTACATCTGGGCCACTACCACGGCGTGCTCAAGAACTGGATCCGGCTGCAGGCCGAATATCCGTGCCTGTTTTTCGTCGCCGACTGGCACGCGCTCACCACCGACTACGAGAACCCCGGCGACGTGCAGAGTAGCGCCTGGGACATGGTGATCGACTGGCTCGCCGCCGGGGTCGACCCGGGGCAGGCGATGCTTTTCGTCCAGTCGCAGGTCCCCGAGCACGCCGAGCTGCATCTGTTGCTGTCGATGATGGCGCCCCTCGGCTGGCTCGAGCGCGTGCCGACTTACAAGGACCAGCAGGAGAAGCTCGCCGACCGCGACCTCGCGACTTACGGCTTTCTCGGCTATCCGCTGCTGCAGTCGGCCGACATCCTCATCTACCGCGCGAAATACGTGCCGGTGGGCGAGGACCAGGTGCCGCATGTCGAGTTCACGCGCGAGGTGGCGCGCCGCTTCAACCACCTCTATGGCCGGGAGCCGGGATACGAAGACAAGGCCAAGGCCGCGGTCAAGAAGATGGGCACCAAGAAGGCGAGGCTGCTCAACGAGTTGCGCACCAAGTTTCTGGAGCACGGGGAAGCCGAGGCGCTCTCGCGTGCGCAAGCGCTGCTCGAGGAGCAGCAGAACCTGTCGCGCGGCGACCGCGAGCGCCTGTATGGATGGCTGGAGGGCGGCGGCAAAAAGATTCTGGTCGAGCCCGAGGTGCTGCTGACCGAGGCGCCGCGCATGCCGGGGCTCGACGGCCAGAAGATGTCCAAGTCCTACGGCAACACCATTTCGCTCCGCGAGGAGCCGGACGCCGTCGCCAAGAAGATCAAGACCATGCCGACCGACCCGGCGCGCGTTAAGCGTACGGATCGCGGCACGCCCGAGAAGTGCCCGGTCTGGGCCTTGCACCTGGTGTATTCCGATGCCGAGCGCAAGCAGTGGGTCCAGAAAGGCTGCACCACCGCGGGCATCGGCTGCCTGGAATGCAAGCAGCCGGTGATCGAGACGATCCAGGCCGAGCTCGCACCGATCCGCGAGCGCGCCCAGCCGTATCTGGACGACCCGACGCTGGTCAAGAACATCGTCGCCGACGGCTGCGAGAAGGCGCGCAGGCTCGCCGAGGAGACCATGCGCGAGGTGCGTGAAGCGATGGGGCTGGCGTACACATGATGGCCAAGCTGTACGGCGAGCCGGTCATCGAGCTGCCGGTCGACCTCTACATCCCGCCCGATGCGCTGGAAGTGGTGCTGGAGGCCTTCGAGGGTCCGCTGGATCTGCTTTTGTACCTGATCCGAAAGGAAAACCTCAATATCCTCGACATCCCGATGGCGCCGCTCACGCGCCAGTACCTCGAGTACGTCGAGATCATGCGCTCCAAGAACCTGGAGCTCGCGGCCGAGTACCTGGTGATGGCGGCGATGCTGATGGAGATCAAGTCGCGTCTGCTGCTGCCGCGGCCGCCTTCGGCCGAGCCGACCGAGGAGGATCCGCGAGCCGAGCTGGTCCGGCGGCTGCTCGAGTACGAGCAGATGAAGAAGGCGGCGCATGCGCTGGACGAGCTGCCGCAAGCCGGGCGCGACGTGATCGCCATCTCGGTCTGGATCGAGCGGACGATCGCCGAGCGGCTGCCGCAGGTAAACGCGCAGGATCTGGCGGAGGCGTGGCGCGGCCTCCTGCATCGGGCGCGCATGTCGCGTCATCACCACATTTCGCGCGAGGAACTTTCCGTGCGCGAGCACATGAGCGCGATCCTGCGCGCGCTGCGCGAGCGGCGGGTCCTTGAGTTCTCGGAGCTTTTCGAGCCCGAGCGCGGCGTGGCGGTGCTCGTCGTCACATTCCTCGCGCTGCTCGAGCTCGCCCGCGAGCTGCTGATCGAGATCACGCAGTCCGAGTGCTTCGCGCCGATTTACGTTAAATTAGGGTATGCGCAGCCCGTCTGATGTGAAGCGTGTACTGGAAGCCGCGCTGCTCGCATCGCCGGAGCCGCTGGGACTGCCCGAGCTGAAGCGGCTGTTCTCCGGTGAGGTGGCCACCGATACCCTGCGCAACCTGCTCGCCGAGCTCGCCGAGGAGTGGCAAGGGCGTGCCGTGGAGCTGGTCAACGTGGCCAGTGGCTGGCGCTTCCAGACCACCGCAGACTTCACCCCCTACATCGAGCGCCTGGCCCCGGAAAAGTCGCCGCGGTACTCCCGCGCGGTCATGGAGACGCTGGCCATCATCGCCTATCGGCAGCCCGTGACCCGCGGCGACATCGAAGACATCCGCGGCGTCGTCGTCTCGACCCAGATCGTCCAGTCCCTCGAGGCGCGGGGCTGGATCGATGTGGTGGGACACCGCGAGACGCCGGGCCGTCCCGCCCTGTACGCCACGACGCGCAAATTCCTGGACGACCTCGGCCTGCGCTCGCTCGAGGAGCTGCCGCCCCTCGAGGAAATCGCGAAGACCCTCCAGCTTGAGCCGGTTCCCACCGCCGAAGCGGGCATCCGCTCGGCAAATTCCGAAACCGCCGCAGACGCCGCAGAAGCCGAGCCCGCCGCCGCCACCGGCACCGAAGGCTGAGCGGCTGCAGAAGCTGCTCGCCGCAGCCGGTCTCGGTTCGCGGCGCGAGATCGAATCCTGGATCGAAGCCGGCCGCGTCACTGTCGGCGGGCGTATCGCCAAGCTAGGCGAGCGTGCCAGTCCAGGCGACGAGATTGCAGTCGATGGGCGCGCCGTCAGGCTGGCGCCCAAAGGCGTGGGGCGGGTGCTCATCTACAACAAGCCCGAGGGCGAGCTCGTCACCCGCAGCGACCCCGAAGGCCGGCCCACCGTGTTTTCCCGGCTACCGGCGGGGCGCTGGGTCGCCGTAGGTCGGCTCGACATCAATAGCGCCGGGCTCCTGCTCTTTACCGACGACGGCGAACTGGCCAATCGCCTGATGCATCCGCGCTACGAGGTAGAACGCGAATACGCGGCGCGGGTGCAGGGAGAGCTGCGAGTCGACGACCTTGCAAAGCTGCGCCACGGCGTCCAATTGGAAGATGGGCCGGCGGCCTTCACCCGCATCGAGGCGGCGGATCAGCGTAGTGCGGGCGGTGCCAACCGCTGGTATCGCATCGCGCTGAAAGAGGGCCGCAACCGGGAAGTCAGGCGGATGTTCGAGGCGGTCGGCGCGCGCGTCAGCCGGCTCCTGCGTGTGCGCTACGGCCCGGTCGAGCTGCCGCGCGATCTGAAGCCCGGCGAATGGCGCGAGCTCAAGGGAAAGAGCCTCGAAGAGTTGTTCGCGAAGTGAAATCCTGTTAAACTTCAAAAGCTTTGATGGTGCTTGGAAAAGATGGGCTTCGGCCCATTTTTTGTTTCAGCGCCTGGTGAATTTATGGCAGCAGTACAAGCGGTCGTTGAGCCGGTGGTGGCCGGCATGGGGTACGAGCTCGTCGAGCTGCAGGCGGCGAACGGGGGACGGATGTTGCGCCTGTTCATCGACAAGCCCGGCGGCATCGATGTCGAGGACTGCGCGGCGGTAAGCCGGCAGCTGAGCCGCGTGTTCGAGGTCGAAGGCATCGAGTACGAGCGGCTGGAAGTGTCTTCCCCGGGTCTCGACCGGCCGTTGCGCAAGGCAGGCGATTTTGCGCGTTTCGCCGGGCACAAGGCCGACGTGAGGATGCGTACGCCGGATGCGACCGGACGACGCAGGTTCGTGGGGGTGCTGCGCGGCGCCGAAGAGGGCAGCGTGGCGATGGAGCTGGAAGGGCAGGCGACCGTGAGGCTCGCGCTCGACGATGTCGAGCGGGCGCGGTTGGTGCCGGAATTGTGAGGGGTTTAAGGTGGCAGCGAGCAATCCAGTAGTGGCAGGTAATCGGGAATTGGTGATGCTGGTCGATGTTCTGGCCCGGGAGAAGAACGTCCCGCGCGACATCGTCTTCGGCGCGCTCGAAATGGCGCTCGCCTCGGCCACCAAGAAGAAATACACCGAAGACATCGATGTGCGCGTGCAGATCGACAAGAACACCGGCAACTACGAGACCTTTCGTCGCTGGCGTGTGCTGCCGGACGATGCGCCGGACTGGAATACGGCCCAGATGCTTTCGGTCGAGGAAGCCCAGGACCGCGGCAAGGCCGACGCCAAGGTCGACGACGTGATCGAGCAGCCGATCCCGAACGTCGAATTCGGCCGCATCGGCGCGCAGACCGCGAAGCAGGTGATCCTCCAGCGCATCCGCGACGCCGAGCGCGAGCAGATCCTGAACGACTTCCTGTCGCGCGGCGATGAGCTCGTCACCGGGACAGTGAAGCGCATGGAGCGCGGCAACGCGATCATCGAATCGGGCCGCCTCGAGGCGCTGCTGCCCCGCGAGCACATGATCCCGAAGGAAAACCTGCGCGTCGGCGACCGCGTGCGCGCCTGGGTGGCGAAGATCGACCGTCAGGCGCGCGGCCCGCAGCTCATCCTGTCGCGCACCGCGCCGCAATTCATCATGAAACTGTTCGAGCTGGAAGTCCCGGAAATCGAAGAGGGGCTGCTCGAGATCAAATCCGCGGCGCGCGACCCCGGCATCCGGGCAAAGATCGCCGTCCACACGAACGACAAGCGCATCGACCCGATCGGCACCTGCGTCGGCATGCGCGGCTCGCGCGTGCAGGCCGTGACGCAGGAGCTCGCCGGCGAGCGCGTCGACATCGTGCTGTGGTCGGCCGATCCGGCGCAGTTCGTGATCGGCGCCCTGGCGCCGGCCGAGGTGTCGTCCATCGTGGTGGACGAGGAAAAGCATGCGATGGACGTGGTCGTGGATGAAGAGAACCTGGCGGTGGCCATCGGCCGCAGCGGGCAGAACGTGCGCCTCGCCTCCGAGCTCACCGGCTGGCAGATCAACCTGATGACCGAGGAAGAGTCGACCAAGAAGCAGCAGGAGGAGAGCGGCCGCATCAAGAGCCATTTCATGGAGAAGCTCGACGTCGACGAGGAGGTCGCCAATATCCTCATCGAGGAAGGCTTCTCGACGCTGGAAGAAATCGCCTACGTGCCGATCAACGAGCTCCTCGAGATCCAGTCGCTCGACGAGGACACGGTGAACGAGCTGCGCAACCGCGCGCGCAACGCGCTTCTCGTGGCGGCGATCGCCAACGAGGAGAAGATGGAAGGCGTCGATCCCGAGCTCCTCAAGCTCGAGGGCATGGACACCCAGCTTGCCGCCAAGCTGGTCGAGGGCGGCATCAAGAGCCGCGACGACCTGGCCGATCTCGCGGTGGACGAGCTCGCCGAGCTGACGAAGCTCGACGAGGAGCGAGCCAAGAAGCTCATCATGGCCGCCCGCGCCCACTGGTTTACCGACAGCAAGGAGGCCGCGTAAGTGGCCCAGACGAGCGTAGCCCAGTTCGCGAGCGAGCTTAAGGTCCCGCCTTCGGTGCTGCTCGAGCAGCTGCGGGCAGCCGGCGTGGACAAGCGCGCGCCGGAGGATTCGCTTTCCGATAGCGACAAGTCGCGCCTGCTCGAGCATCTGCGCAAGACCCACGGCTCGGCCGAGGCGAAAAACAAGATCACGCTGACGCGCAAGCAGACCAGCGAGATTCGCAAGACCGACGCCACGGGCAAGTACCGCACCGTGCAGGTCGAGGTGCGCAAGAAGCGCGTCTTCGTCAAGCGCGATCCGAACGAGGTCACGGCAGCGGCGGTCGCCGCGGAAGCGCCACCACCGCCGCCGCCGGCCGCACCGACCATCGATCAGAAGCAGATCGAGCTGCGCGAGGAAGAGGCGAAGCGCCAGCAGCAGCTCGCGGAGCTGCAGGCGAACGAGCTGCGCGAGAAGCAGGAGCGCGAGCGCAAGGAGGCGGAGCAGAAAGCCGCGGAAGCGGCGGCAAGCGCCGCAGCGGCCGCCGGGACGCCGGCCGCCACCACGCTGCATGCGCCGAAGCCGGCGGCGGACGCAAAGCTCGAGAAAAGGCCGAAGAAGGTCAAGCCGACCACGGTGCTGCGCGACGACTCGGCGCGCCGGCGCACCATCAAGACCCGCGGCGACGCGGGCGGCGGTGTCGCCGGCTGGCACGCGCGCGGCGGCGGCCGCCACCGGCAGGCACCGAGCGGCGAGCAGACCACCTTCGCGCAACCGACCGAACCGGTGGTACGCGAAATCCCCGTTCCCGAGACCATCGCCATTGGCGAGCTCGCGCACCGCATGTCGGTAAAGGCGGCCGAGGTGATCAAGGTGCTGATGAAGCTCGGCACCATGGCGACGATCAACCAGGTGCTCGACCAGGAAACGGCGATGATCGTGGTCGAGGAGATGGGCCACAAGGCGAAGGCCGCGAAGCTCGACGACCCCGAGTCCTTCCTCGTCGAGACCGCCGAGCCGGTCGCGGGCGGCGGCGAGGCCAAGCCGCGGCCGCCGGTGGTCACCGTTATGGGCCACGTCGACCACGGCAAGACCTCGCTGCTCGACTACATCCGGCGCACCAAGGTCGCGGCGGGCGAGGCGGGCGGCATCACGCAGCACATCGGCGCCTATCACGTGGAGACGTCGCGAGGCGTGATCACCTTCCTCGATACGCCCGGCCACGAAGCCTTCACCGCGATGCGCGCGCGTGGCGCCAAAGTCACCGACATCGTCGTGCTGGTGGTGGCCGCGGACGACGGCGTGATGCCGCAGACCATCGAGGCCATCAACCATGCCAAGGCGGCCAAGGTGCCGCTCGTCGTGGCGCTGAACAAGATCGACAAGCACGAGGCGAACCCCGACAAGGTGAAGCAGGAGCTGCTCACCCACGGCGTGGTGCCCGAGGAATTCGGCGGCGACTCGCCGGTGGTGCCCGTGTCGGCCAAGACCGGCAAAGGCGTCGACGAGCTGCTCGAGCAGCTGCTGCTGCAGGCCGAGGTGCTCGAACTCAGAGCGCCCGCGGACGCGCCGGCCAAGGGTGTCGTTATCGAGGCGCGCCTCGACAAAGGCAAAGGTCCGGTAGCTACGCTGCTGATCCAGTCGGGGACGCTGAATCGAGGCGATATCGTACTCACGGGCGCGGTCTTCGGCCGCGGGATGCGCATCGGTCTCGACGAGATAGGACTCCGGATCGTCCAGCTTCGCATCGCGCTGTTCCGGCAGGGCAAGTTCCGCGACGTCAAGTTCGCCAAGCAGCACGCGGCCAAGCTCGAGAACATGTTCGAGCACATGGCCGAGGACAAGAAAGTGCTGAACCTGGTGATCAAGGCCGACGTGCAGGGCTCGCAGGAGGCGCTGATCCATGCGCTGACGCGCCTGGGCACTGACGAGGTGAAGGTCACCGTGGTGCACGCCGGCGTCGGCGGCATCACCGAGTCGGACGTCAACCTGGCCATGGCCGCGCGCGCCGTGATCATCGGCTTCAACACCCGCGCCGAGGCCGCCGCGCGCAAGCTCGCCGAATCCTCGGGCATCCAGGTGCGCTACTACAACATCATTTACGAGGCGGTCGACGAGATCAAAGCCGCGCTCTCCGGCATGC
>VBCP01000185.1 GCA_005888925.1 Betaproteobacteria bacterium
CTATCTCGCCGAAGGGCACGACCGCGACCTGCTGCGCAAGCTCCGCCGCGGCCACTGGGTGGTGGAAGACGAGCTGGATCTCCACGGCATGAACCGCCACATGGCGGCGATCAGCGTCACCGAGTTCCTGCGCCACTGCCGGCATCGGCGCTTCGGCTGCGTGCGCATCGTGCACGGCAAAGGCCGCGGCTCGCACCAGCGCGAGCCGGTGCTCAAAGGTCTTCTCAGGAAGTGGCTCGTGCGCCAGGACGTGCTGGCGTTCAGCCAGGCGCCCGCCCCGATGGGCGGCAGCGGCGCGGTGCTGGTACTGCTAAAAAGCTAGACCGCGGCCTCGTTGGTCTCGCCGGTGCGGATGCGCACCACGTGCTCGACGCCGGTGACGAAGATCTTGCCGTCGCCGATCTTGCCGGTGCGCGCCGACTTGACGATCGCGTCGATCGCGCGCTCGACCTGGTCGTTCGGCACCACCACTTTTGACCTCGGTGACGGTCAGCCCGGTGACGCCGACCTCGGAGAGCGCTTCGCGCACCTCATCGAGCTTGAAGGGTTTTACGATCGCCTCGATCTTTTTCATCACCGGTCTCCTACGAGTGGCGGCCATTGTATCGTAGCGCCTTGGAAAGCGTCCGCATCGTCGATTCGCTCGCCGGCGTCGATCGCGCGGAATGGAACGCGCTCGCCGGGCCGCAGCCCTTCCTGCGCCACGAGTTTCTCTCGGCGTTGATCGAGACCGGCTGCGCCAGCGCGAGGAGCGGCTGGCTGCCGCAGTTCGTGCTCCTGAAGCGCGCCGGCAGCCTCGCCGGCGCCATGCCCTTGTTCGCCAAGAATCACTCGTACGGCGAGTACGTGTTCGACTGGGCCTGGGCCGATGCCCACGAGCGCCATGGCGTCGACTACTACCCGAAGCTGGTCTGCGCGGTGCCGTTCACCCCGGTGCGCGGCGCGCGCATCCTCGGCGCCACGCCGGCCGTCAAGAAGGCATTGGTCCAGGCGGCGCTCGAGCTCGCTCGCGACACGTCGTCCCTGCACGTGCTCTTCGCCTGCGACGAGGATTCGATGCTCCTCGCCGAGATGGGCTTCCTAATGCGCCGCACGGTGCAGTTCCACTGGAAGAACGACGGCTACGCAGGCTTCGACGACTTCCTCGCGCGCCTTTCGCACCAGCGGCGCAAGAACATCCGCCAGGAGCGCCGCCGCGTGCGTGACGCGGGCGTTGCGTTCCGCTGGCTCGAGGGCGAGGCGATCACCCGAAAACACTGGGAGTTCTTCAACCGCTGCTACCGCGGCACCTACGCCGCGCATCGCTCGACGCCTTACCTCAACCTCGAGTTCTTCCTGCGCCTCGGTACCACGCTGCCCGAACACGTCGTCATGGTGCTGGCAGAGCGCGAGGGAAAGCCGATCGCGGCTTCGCTGCTCGTGCGCGACGCGCACACCCTGTACGGGCGCTATTGGGGCTCGGTGGAATACGTACCGCTGCTCCACTTCGAGTGCTGCTATTACCAGGCGATCGACTACGCGATTGCGAAGAAGCTCGAGACTTTCGAAGGTGGCGCCCAGGGTGAGCACAAGATCTTCCGCGGTCTCATGCCGGTGCAGACGCTCTCCGCGCACTGGCTGGCGCATCCGAAGTTCGCGCGCGCCGTGGAGACATTCCTCGAGCGCGAACGCGCGGGCATCGCGCGCTACGTGGATGAGCTCGCCGAGCATAGTCCGTTCAAGGAGGTGTGATGCGTCTCAAGGACAAGGTGGCGATCGTGACCGGCGCCGGCTCGGGCTTCGGCGCCGGCATCGCGCGGCGTTTCGCCGAGCAAGGCGCGCAGGTGATCGTCAATGATCTCAGCCCGCAGGGCGAGAAGGTGGCGAAGGAGATCGGCGGGCGTTTCGTGCAGGGCGACGTGACCAAGGGCGCCGACTGGGCGAAGCTCGTGCTCGCGGCGGGCGAACGCCTGGCGATCGTGGTGAACAACGCCGGCTGGACCCACCGCAACAAGCCCTATCTCGAGGTGACCGAGGCCGAGTTCGACAAGGTCTACGCGGTCAACGTGAAAAGCATCTATCTTTCGGCGATGCACGCGGTGCCGGTGTTCCGCCGCCGCGGCGGCGGCTCGATCGTCAACATCGCCTCCACCGCCGGCATTCGCCCCCGCCCCGGGCTCACGGTCTACAACAGCTCGAAAGGCGCCGTCATCAACATGTCCAAGTCGATGGCCGGCGAGTTCGGGCCGGACAAGATCCGCGTCAACTGCGTGAACCCGGTCTTCAGCCCGGAAACGGGCCTCTCAGCCGAGTTCGCCGGGGGCACGGTGAGCGAGGAAGCGAAGAAGCGCTTCATGGCCACGATCCCGCTCGGGCGCTTCTCGACGCCGCTCGACGTGGCGAACGCCTGTCTCTACCTCGCGTCGGATGAGGCCGCGATGATCAGCGGCGTGTGCATCGAGGTCGACGGCGCGCGCTGCGTCTAAGCTCCTTTGAGCTTCCCGCCAAGCAGGGCCGCGACCTGCGGCTGCCTTCGCTTGGACTGCTGCTGAGGCGCTTCCGCCTTCGGCGCCGCGGGAGGCGCGGTGCCAGGCTCATAGGGCTTGGAAAATATCGGGTCGGCGTGCTTCACCGGGCGATCGCGCCTCACCGCCGGTGCACTCTTGCGCGAGGGCTGGTCGCCCATCAGCGTGGCGACCGTGGCGCCGCTCGGCTGAAAGCCCGGCACCAGCACGCGCTCGATGCGTTTCTTGATCAGGCGCTCGATCGCCGCGAGCGACTCCATGTCCTCCGGCGCGACCAGCGAGATCGCCTCGCCGGTAAGGCCCGCGCGGCCGGTGCGGCCGATGCGGTGCACGTAGTCCTCGGGCGAGCGCGGCACGTCGAAGTTGATCACCTGCGGCAGGCCTTCGATGTCGAGTCCGCGCGAGGCGACGTCAGTCGCCACCAGCACCGCGGTCTTGCCGGCCTTGAAGTCGGCGAGCGCCAGCTCGCGCTCGGCCTGGGTCTTGTCGCCGTGGATCGCATCGGCCTGGATATGGTCGAGGCGCAGCTGGTGCGCGAGGCGATTGGCGCCGATGCGCGTGCCGCTGAACACCAGCACCTGCTTCAGGCCGCGCGTCTGGATGATGTAGGCGAGAAGCTCGCGCTTCTTCTCGCGCGCCACCGGGTGCAGCACGTGCGTCACCAGCTCCGCGGCGACGTTGCGCGGCGTCACCTGGATCTCGGCGGGATTGCGCAGCAGCGTCTTCGCCAGCGTGCGGATCTCGTCGGGGAAGGTGGCGGAGAACAGCAGGTTCTGCCGCTCGCGCGGCAGGAGCGCGATGATGCGCTTGATGTCGGGCAGGAAGCCCATGTCGAGCATGCGATCGGCTTCGTCGAGCACCAGCACGCCCACCTGGTTGAACATCACGGTCTTGTTCTGCACATGGTCGAGCAGCCGCCCCGGGGTCGCCACCAGCACTTCGACGCCGCGGCGCAGCTCGGCGATCTGCGCGTTCATGTCGACGCCGCCGTAGACCACGGTGCTGCGAAGCGGCAGGTGTTTGCCGTAGTCGCGGAAGCTCTCGGCGACCTGTACCGCGAGCTCGCGCGTCGGCGCGAGCACCAGCGCGCGCACCGGGTGCCGCGCAGGCGAGGTGGAAGTGCTCGCCTGCGGCGCAAGGCGCTGCAGGATCGGCAGCGCGAACGCCGCGGTCTTGCCGGTGCCGGTCTGCGCGCCGGCCATCAGGTCGCGGCCCGCCATCACGACCGGAATCGCCTGCTCCTACACGGGCGTGGGCGTCGTGTAGCCGAGGTCGCCGACCGCCCGCGTGAGCGGGGCGATCAAGCCAAGCTGGTCGAATGAACTCAATTCAAAGTGCGCGCCGGCCGCTCGCCGGCTTCAGACGCCTCGGTCCCCGGAAGCTTGAGCTCCATGTCCCAATCGCTCTTCTTGACCGCCGCCTGCAGCAGCCTGCAGACCGAATGCAGCAGCACCGAATCGAAGGAGAGCGTCACGCCCTGGCCTTCCGCCGGGTGCAGCGCCACGACCGGCTGGCCGTTGCGGTCGTGTCCCGTTTGGATGCGCGCGAGCAAGAGCGGTGCATCGCCGAGCGGCCGGCTCGCCTCGCCGGCGTCATAGGGCTTGCTGAAATCCGCTTTCGACACCGCGTGCTCGTGCTCGAGGCCGAGCAGCGCCTTGCGCGCCTCGGGGTTCGCCTGCGTGCGAATGCGCGGGCTCGCCTCTTCGGCGAGCTTGACCAGCAGCGGCCACAGGAGCTTCACGAAGCGGCGCGTCAGTGCAAGGCGCAATTCCATTGCTTCGCTGGTGGCGACGAGCATGATCAGCCGGTCCTGCTCGGCGTCGTACTCGACTTTCAGCTGGTGCAGCTTCATGGAGCAATAGTACCCCTGATGCGTTGGACGAGCGCCGTGGTCGAGCGTTCGTGCTCGAAGGGAATCGATACCACGCGGCCGCCGCGCGCGAGCACGCTACTTGCACCGGCAATGCGTTCCACGGGCCAGTCGCCGCCCTTGACGAGCACATCGGGCCGGCACGCGCCGATCAAGGCCTCCGGCGTATCTTCCTCGAACCAGGTTACAGCGCTCACCGCGGCCAGCGCCGCGAGCACCACCAGGCGATCGGATAGCGGGTTGAGCGGCCGCCCGGCGCCTTTGCCGAGCCGACGCGCCGACGCGTCGCCATTCAGCGCCACGAGCAGGCTCGCGCCCAGGGCGCGCGCCTGCGCGAGATAAGTCACGTGCCCGCGATGCAGGATGTCGAACACCCCGTTGGTGAACACCAGCGGCCGCGCGAGCTCGGCGAGCCACTCGAGTGAGCGCGGGTCGCGGATCTTCGCTTCGAGCTGCGCCTGCACTACGACTTCGGCTTGGGCGCCTGGCGCGCCTGGCGCGGACGGCACTGATCGTTGGACTCCGCGCAGTACTCGAACACCTTCACGACCTTGCGCACGCCGCCGGTGTGGCGCGCGATCTCGACGGCTTCGTCGGCTTCGGCCTGGGTAACGAGGCCCATCAGGTAGACCACGCCGCCTTCGGTGACGACCTTGAGATGCACCTGGCTCAGGGCCTTGGTGTCGAGCAGGCGTCCGCGCACCTTCAGGGTCAGGTAGGAATCGTTCGCGCGCGAGCCGAGCGAAGAGATGCCGGAGATCTGCAGGTCGTTGGTCACGTCGCGCACGGTCGGCACCGCGCGCACGATCTTCTCGGCATCGGTTCGGCTGCGCTCGTCGGGTACCTCGCCGCTCAGCAGCGCGAGGCGGTTGTAGGAGGTCACGTTGACGTGCACGCTGCTGCCGAAGCGGTCGCTCACGCGGTTGGAGGCGCGCACCTCGATCGACTCGTCGTCGATCTGCGTGCCGGTAGTGCGCCGGTCCTCGAGCGAGCTGTAGGCGGCCGCGCCGCCCGCGCCGATCACCACGGGCACGCAGCCCTGCAGCGCAGCCGCCGCAGCCGCGAGCAACGCGATGACCGCCCGGCTCATTGCTTCGCTCCGAAAAGCTGGAAATCGATGGCATCGCACAGGCAGTGCAGCACGAGCAGATGCACCTCCTGGATGCGGGCGGTGCTCTTGTGCGGCACGCAGATGTGCACGTCCTCGGCCGTGAGCAAAGGCGCCATCTTGCCGCCGCCGTTGCCGGTGAGCCCGATGACGCGAACGCCGAGCTCGTGCGCGACGTGCAGCGCCTCGATCACGTTCGCGGAATTGCCGCTCGTAGAAATGGCGAGCAGCACGTCGCCGCGCCGGCCGATGGCGCGCAGCTGCTTGGCGAAGACCTGCTGGTAGGCATAGTCGTTGGCGATCGAGGTCAGCGTCGAGCTGTCGGTGGTGAGCGCGAGGCCGGCGAGCGGCGGGCGCTCGGCTTCGAAGCGGTTGACCAGCTCGGCGGCGAAATGCTGCGCGTCGGCGGCCGAGCCGCCGTTGCCGCAGGCGAGCGCCTTGCCGCCGTTCCTGAGCGACTCGGCGAGCAGCATCCCGCCGCGCGCCACCGGCGCGCCGAGCGTTTCGGCCGCCTGCAGCTTCAGTCTTGCGCTCTCGGCAAAATGCGCCGCCACGCGACCGAGGAGCTTCGCATCTGCTTGTCGCATCACTGCGAGGATTTTACACGCTCACTCCGCGTACACCTCGAACTCGATGCGCCGCGCCGGGTTCGGATGCTGCGACAGCCGGCTGATGCGCGCGCGCAGCGGCTCGCCGCGATCGAGTCCCCAGGCGAGCGCGGCGTTCTCGCGCCGCGGCACGTAGCCGAGCTTGCGGCCGCGCCACGACAGGCTCACCGCATTGGCGTCGTGCGGGTTGTCGGGCTCGCGCGCGAGCGCGAGCGCATCACCGACGCGGAGCTCGCCCCAGACTTCCGCCGCGGCGTGATGGCGAAAGCCGGCGAGCGCCGAGCTTTGCACCACCAGGCGCACCGTGGGCTGCAATGAGGGCTGGGCGGCGGCGAGTCCGGCGCACAGCGCAAGGCACAGCGCGCTACTCGCCAAATGCGTTGCGAATCCACTGCACATGGCGCGGCGGCCCGTCGACCAGGAACACATCGAAGCGGCAGGCCGCGTCCGGGCGCCGTGTGAGGTAGAGCCGGGCGGCGGCGATCAGCCGCGCGCGCTTCGCCGCGGTGACGCTCTCGGCCGCGCCGCCGAAGCTGCCGGGTGAGCGCATGCGCACTTCGGCGAACACCAGCGTGCCGCGCTCCTCGGCGATCAGGTCGATCTCGCCCAGCCGGCAGCGCCAGTTACGCTCGATCAGCTTCAGCCCGGCTGCGCGCAGCAGCTCGGCGCAGAGATCCTCGGCTCGCGCGCCCTCGCGGTTCATGGCAGGCTTAACGAATGGGGCTCGCGGCGGTTGACCGGAACGCTGCTGTTGTGACTGGGACACTATTCGTCGTGGCTACGCCGATCGGCAATCTCGCCGACGCGAGCCCGCGCTCGATCGAGACGCTGCGCGCGGCGGACCTGGTGGCCTGCGAGGACACGCGCACCAGCCGCACGCTGCTCGCGCGTCACGGCATCAGCACGCGCACCGTGGCGCTGCACGAGCACAATGAGCGCAGCACAACGAAGACGCTGCTCGATGCGCTGCGTGCGGGCAAGAATGTCGCGCTGGTAAGCGACGCGGGGACGCCAGCGCTCGCCGATCCCGGCGCCTGGCTCGTGGCCCAGGCGCATGCGGCGGGTATCCGCGTGAGCCCGCTGCCCGGCCCGAGCGCCGCCGCGGCGGCGATCTCGGCCTCGGGCTTCGCCGCGAGCCGGTTCCTGTTCGCCGGCTTTCTCCCCGCCCAGCCCGCCGCCCGGCGCAAAGCGCTCGAGGCGCTCGATGTGCCCTGGCCGCTGGTGCTGTACGAGGCACCGCATCGGATCCGGGACACGCTCGAAGACCTGCTGGCGCGCTTCGGTCCTGAGCGCGAGATCGTCCTCGCGCGCGAGCTCAGCAAGAAGTTCGAGGAGGTCGCGCGCCTGCCGCTCGGCAATGCTTTGGCTTGGCTGGCTCATCCCCATCGGGAACAAGGCGAGTTCGCGCTGGTGCTCGCGGCGGGCGAGGAGCGCCCCGCGCATAGCCTGGACGCCGAACGCGTGCTCGACGTGCTGCTCGAGGCGCTCTCGCCCAGCGAAGCGGCGAAGCTGGCGGCGCGCATCACCGGGTTGCCGAAAAGCCAGCTCTACCGCAAGGCGCTGGAGCGGGCAAAGTAAAATCGCCGCGATGGACCGCATCACGCTCAGGCGGCCGGATGATTTCCATGTGCACCTGCGCGACGGGCCGGCAATGGCATCGGTGCTCGCCGATACGGCGCGGCGCTTCGCTCGCGCGATCGTGATGCCCAATCTCAAGCCGCCCCTGCGCACCACCGCGCAGGCGCTGCATTACCGCGATCGCATCCTGGGCGAGCTTCCCGAGGACGCCGAGTTCGAGCCGCTGATGACGCTCTATCTCACCGACGACACGCCGCCCGAGGAGATCTCGCGCGCCAAGCTCTCCGGCCGCGTGCACGGCGTCAAGCTCTACCCGGCCGGGGCCACCACCCACTCCGACGCCGGCGTGACGCGCATCTCGCGCTGCTTCCACACGCTGGAGAAGATGGAGGAAGTCGGCCTGCCTCTCCTGGTGCACGGCGAATCGACCGATCCGGCGATCGACGTGTTCGACCGCGAGCAGGCCTTCATCGAGGAAACCCTCGGCCCCACGCTCGAGCGCTTCCCGCGGCTCAAGGTGGTGCTCGAGCACATCACCACGCGCGATGCGGTGCAGTTCGTGGAGGTCACCGGCGCGAACGTCGCCGCCACCATCACCGCGCACCACCTGCTCATGAACCGCAACGCGCTTTTCATGGGCGGCATCCGGCCGCATCACTACTGCCTGCCGGTGCTCAAGCGCGAGGAGCACCGCGAAGCGCTGGTCGAGGCCGCGACCTCGGGCAATCCGAAGTTTTTCCTCGGCACCGACAGCGCGCCGCATGCGCGCGCGGCGAAGGAAGCCGGCTGCGGCTGCGCCGGCATCTACACCGCGCATGGCGCGATCGAGCTGTACGCCATCGCCTTCGAGGAGGCGCACGCCCTCGATCAGCTCGAAGGCTTCGCCTCGGTGCACGGCGCCCGGTTCTACAACCTGCCGCCGAATCGCGGCAGCATCACGCTGGTGCGCGAGGACTGGACCGTGCCGGAAACCCTCGCGTTTGGCGGCGAGGCGCTCGTGCCGCTGCGCGCCGGCGAAACGATTCCCTGGAAGCTCGCCTAAGGCATCCGATATACGAGCCGCTTGCGCCGTGGCTCGGCCTCGGGCGCTCGCTCGACGTGCTCAACACGGCCGCGGCGCGAGCCGGCATCGCCACCGAAAGCGGCATGCCGGTGCGCTTCGTGCCCCCGGCAGGAAAGCGCGGCCCATACGAGCTGCGGGTACATGAGACCGGCTGCATCGAAACGCGCGACGGCAATCTGCATGACTGGTTCAACGCGCTCTGCTGGCTCGCGTTTCCGCGCACCAAGGCGTGCATCAACGCCATGCACGCCGCCGCGATTCCTGGCGAGCAGGGGCGCCGCGGCAGGCTGCGCGACCTCTTGACCCTCTTCGACGAAGGCGGCGCCATCGTCGTTTGCGCTGACCAGGAATTAAACGACCTGATGCGCCAATTCCGCTGGAAGGAGCTCTTCTGGGGCGAGCGCGAGCGGGTGAAGCAAAAGATGCGCTTCGTGGTGCTCGGCCACGCGGTGCTCGAGCAAGCGCTAGAGCCCTGGCCGGGCATTACGTGCAAGGCGCTGTTCGCCTCTCCCGACGACGACTGCGACGCGCAGGCCGCGGCATGGCTCGCGCGCCTCGGTACCGGTGCAACCCCGCACGATCTAGCGCCGCTGCCGGTGTTCGGCTATCCCGGCTGGGCGGAACAGCAGAACGCCGCGTTCTACGACGATGAGCGCTACTTCCGCCCCGCAGGGGGGCGCGGCGGAGCCGCTTAGGGGAATGCCGGGTAGCGGGTCTCCTGCGCCGAGAGCACCACCTCGGGATGGCGCGAGGCGACGATCTCGCGGATGCGGTCGACCTCGCGGTAGGGCACGTCGAGGATCAGCAAGACCTTGCCGCGCGCGATCTCCTCGT
>VBCP01000186.1 GCA_005888925.1 Betaproteobacteria bacterium
GCGTCGTCTTCACGAAGCGCGCGTTGTCCTTGCCGTAGAGCTTGCCCCAGCCGGTGTGGATGATCGCCGCATCGCCCGGCTGCAGTCGCATGTTGCCCTGCTTGGCGAGCGCCTGCTCGAGATCGCTCTGCGTGATCTCGTACGTGTCGCCGAGCATCTCCACGCCCTTCAGCGCGGCGACGTCGATCAGCACGCCGCGCGTGAAGAAGGTCGGTGCGTTCTGCACGCCGAGCTTGGTGAAGCCGTTGCGCGTCGCGATCTCGCTCGTCTTGAAGCAGTTGTAATGCGAGTCGCCGTGCGACTGGTGCGCGAAGCCGTCGAACTGCGTGCCGATCTGGCCGAACTCGCCGGTGAACATCTCCTCGTTCGAGCCGCGCGTGTTGCGCCCCGTATTCATGAACGTGCGCTTGGGCTGCATGTTCATGATGCGCGGGCCGAAGAACGGCATGCCGGGCCCGAGCACGTGGCCGAGCTCGATCACCTCGCCGGTCTTGATCAGGCGCGCCGCGCGCAGCGTGACCTGCGGGTTCCTCATGTGGTTGCCCGAGCCGCGCTCGTCGCTCGAGCCCCATTTCGAAGGACAGCGCTGGCTTTCGGGCGGCACGTTCCAGCCCTGCGCGGCAGCGATCAGCGGAGTGAAAAGCAGTGCAGCAAGCGTTGCGGACGCGTTGCGGTTCATGGGACTCCCCTTTGAGTTTGCGTGCCTATGCTACGCCGTGGAACTAGAGTTTGAACAACCGCTCGGCGTTGCTGCGGCCGATCTTCACGCGATCGGCCGTGCTGATCGGGCAGGCGTCGAACCAGATCGCCGCGTGGTCGACGTTCTCGAACGGCCAGTCGGTCGAGAACATGATGCGGTCCGAGCCGATCTCGAGCATCGCGTCGATCAGGGTCTGCGTGCGGAAGTTGCCGGCTGTGGTCAAGTAGAAGTTCTGCTGGAAATAGAAGCCCAGCTTCTGCTTCGCCGGATAGCGCGGCGGCGCCTTGGTCCAGGCATTGCGATTGTCGACGCGCCAGATGCTGTAGGGCAGCCCCTCGCCCAGGTGGCCGAGGATGATCTGCAACCGCGGATGGCGGTCGAATAGGCCCGAGGCCATCAGGCGCAGCGCATGCACCGCCGTCTCCTGCCCGAACGCCCAGGTCGGGCCGAGCAGCCAGGGATGGCCTTCGTAGATCTGCGACGCGCTCGGCAGCGGGTTGCGCGGATGGAGATAGAAAGGCACGTCGAGCTTGTCGCACTCGGCCCAGAAGGCGGCGTACCGCTTGTCATCCAGATAGACCATCGAGCTCGGGTCGTTGATCTGCGAGAAACCGTTGACCAGGGCGCCGCGGAAGCCCAGCTCCTTGACGCAGCGGCGCAGCTCGCGCGTCGCCTCGTCCGGATCCTGCATCGGCAGCGCGGCGAGCGCCTGGAAGCGGTCCGGGCGCCTGGCGACCTCCTTGGCTAGGTAATCGTTGGCGCGCCGCGCAATATCGATGGCGCGCTTCGGCTCAGCGATCGCCTGCACCGCCGGCGCGTTGAGCGACAACAGCATCATCTGCATGCCGTGGCGGTCCATCTCGGCGAGGCGCCGCTCCTGGATGTCCATCAGGCGCGACTCGAGCTCGGGCCAGGTGTCGTCGGCGAGGAAGCCCTTCGAGTCGGCGAGCGTGTCGGGGATCGCGAAATGCTCTTCGAGTCCAATCTTGCCTTGCATGGGGGTCTCCTCCGGTGGCATGTTAATGCCCAAGGAGGTTCGATGAATCCGCAAGCCCAGGCCGGTTTCGCCGGCGCCGCGACCTACGATCCGGCGGTCGCGCTGGAATTCTTCAAGTCCGCCGGCAAGCCCGCGGCGATCGCCGAAGGCGAGAAGATCTTCGCCGAGAACGAGCGCGCCATCCCGCTCGTGCGCCGCAACAAGATGTACCTGCTCCTCAAAGGCGAGGTCGGCCTGGTGTCGGGCAGCAAGAACATCGGCCGCGTGCGCCCCGGCGAGATCTTCGGCGAGATGGCGCTCGTCTCGGATGCGCCGCGCAGCGCCTCGGCGGTGGCGAAGACCGCCTGCCGCGTGATCGCGCTCGACGACAACGAGTTCCAGGCGGCGCTGCGCAAGAAGCCGGAGTTCGCGGTGATGATGATGAGCGTGATGATCCATCGCCTGCGCGACACGATCGGCCAGCTGAAGAGCCAGAACGCGCTGTCCGCCGATGCCGAGATCACGGAGGCCGTCGCCTTCGACCCCGAGGTGCTCGGCGCGCTGGTCGAGGGCCTCGCCGACGATCCGCCGATCTTCTATCAGCAGGGCGCTTCGATCGTCACCGAAGGCCAGAAGGGCCTGCTTATGTACGCGGTGATCGAAGGCCGCGTCAGCATCTCGATCGGCGGACGCGTGGTCGAGCGCCTGGGGCCGGGCGGCGTGTTCGGCGAGGCGGCGCTGATCGACGCTGCGGCGACGCGCATTGCCGACGCCGCCGCCGAGACCGACGCCTCGCTACAACCCATCAGCAGAAAAGCATTCCAGGCACTCGTCAAGGTAAGCCCCGAGTTCGGCCAGACCATGCTGAGCTCGCTCGCCGGGCGCCTGAGGTTCCTCACCTCCCGGCTCAAGTAATTTGCCCGAGGTCCAGCGGCGCATCATCCACATCGACATGGACGCGTTCTACGCGTCCGTCGAGAGCCGCGACAACCCGGAGCTGCGCGGCAAGCCGCTCGCCGTCGGCGGCTCGCCCGAATCGCGCGGCGTGGTGGCCGCGGCGAGCTACGAGGCGCGCAAGTTCGGCGTGCGCTCGGCGATGCCGATGGCGCGCGCGGTGCGCCTGTGTCCCGAGCTCCTGATCGTGCCGCCGGACTTCGCGCGCTACCGGGAAGCCTCCGAACGGGTGATGGCGATCCTGCACTCGGCGACGCCGCTCGTCGAGCCGCTGTCACTGGATGAAGCCTACCTCGATGTCACCGAGAACCTCTGGGGCGAGCCGCTCGCAATGCACGTCGCGCAGCGCATCAAGCAGACGATCCGCGAGCAGCTGAACCTGACGGCATCAGCCGGCGTCGCGCCGAACAAGTTCCTGGCGAAGATCGCCTCGGGCTGGCAGAAGCCCGATGGGCTGACGGTGATCGCGCCCGAAAGGGTCGAGTCCTTTCTGCAGAAGCTGCCGGTCGAGGCGCTCTGGGGCGTGGGCCCGGTCACGGCGAAGAAGCTGCGCGCCATCGGCATCGAGCGCCTGGTGGATGTGCGCACGGCGTCCTCCGAGCTGCTGGCAAAAGCCGTGGGCAGCCTCGCCGAGTGGCTGGTGCAGCTCTCGCACGGCGTCGATGAGCGCGCGGTCGAAACCCACCGGGAGACCAAATCCGTCTCCTGCGAGACCACCTACGCCAAAGACCTCACCGACTGGCGGGAAATGAACCGCGAGATCCAGCTCCTCGCCGAGGACGTCGCCGAGCAGTTGAAGCGCAAGGGGCTGCGCGCGCGCCACCGTGACGCGCAGCCACACCACCGAATACTTCACCGACTCGCGCCTCGAGCTCGTCAACCGCGCGCAGACGCTGCTCGAGCGCACCGAGGCCGCCGAGCGCCCGGTGCGCCTGCTCGGCGTCGGCGCGCATTCGCTGAAGGTGCCCGAAGTGCCGAGCCCGTGATTAGAATCGAGCCGGGGGAACCCATGAAGACCGCGCTCGCCGCACTGCTCAGCCTTTTCCTCGTCTCCGCGCACGCCCAGCAGGAGCCTTTGCGCGTCGGCTTCCTCACGGTGCGCACCGGCCCGCTCGCCGCCGGCGGCCGGCAGATGGAGGAAGGCATCAACCTGCTCCTCAAGGAGCGCAACCACACGCTCGGCGGGCGCAAGGTGGAGATCTTCTTCGCCGATACCGCGGGCCAGCCGGCGCTCGCGAAATCGAAGACGCAGGAGCTCGTCGAGAGGAACCGCGTGCACGTCATCATCGGGCCGCTCGCCACCTTCGAGGCGCTCGCGATCGACGACTACATCCTGCAGGCCAGAGTACCGCTCATCACGCCGACCTCGGCGGCGCAGAACGACCTCGCGCAGCAGAAGAAGAGCGACTACGTGATCCACGTCTACGGCACCGCCGCGCAGCCGATGTACGCGCTCGGCGACTTCGCCGCGAAGAAGGCGGACTGCAAGCGCGTGGCGATGATCGCGGACGATTTCACCTACGGGCACGAAGGCGCGGCGGGCTTTCACCGCGTGTTCGAGGATGCCGGCGGCCGCGTGGTGCAGAAGCTCTGGCCGCCGCTCAACGTGCCGGACTATGGCTCGTTCATCGGGCAGCTCAAGACCAACGTCGATTGCATCTACGCCGGCTTCGCCGGGTCCAATCCGCTGCGGTTCCTGCGCGGCTACAAGGAATACGGCCTGAAGCTGCCGCTCTTCGGCAACCCGACCTTCGTCGACGAGGGCATCCTCAAGAACATGGGCGACGAAGCGCTCGGCGTGTACTCGGCGAGCTGGTACGCCGTCGATCGCGACAGCGCCGACAACAAGCGCTTCGTCGCCGCCATCCAGCGCGAGTACAAGGTGACGCCCGGCTTCTACACCGCTGGAACGTATACGGCGGGCCTGTGGCTGGAGGAAGCGCTCAAGCTGGTGAAGGGCCGCGCCGAAGACCACGGCGCTTTTGTCAAAGCGCTGCACGCGGTGAAGCTCGAGCATGGCCCGATGGGGCCGATCCGCCTCGGCGAGTATGGCAAACCCATATTGAGCATTTACATCCGCAAGGTCGAACGCAGGGGCGGCGAGCTGGTGAACAGCACGATCGCGACTTATCCCGAGGTGAGCCA
Source organism: Betaproteobacteria bacterium (assembly GCA_005888925.1). Taxonomy (GTDB): domain Bacteria; phylum Pseudomonadota; class Gammaproteobacteria; order Burkholderiales; family SG8-39; genus SCGC-AG-212-J23. Next base: position 4,776 of record VBCP01000186.1, read on the forward strand.
GTTCTGGACCTACGACCCGCGCGAATTCATTGCCGGGCCGCAGTACAGCCGCGAGTACCCGCCGCTCAAGTTCGCCGAGCCCTGATTATTTCGCCTGTCATAAATCGAGAGCGGGCGTGCTCTACTGTTGAAGCCGCCCTGGGAGACGATCAATGACGCCACTGAGTGTTAACGGCAAGCCCGTATCGGTCGACGCCGACGCCGATACGCCGCTGCTCTGGGTATTGCGCGACTTTCTCGAGATGACCGGCACGAAGTTCGGCTGCGGCATGGCGCTGTGCGGCGCGTGCACGGTGCACGTCGACGGCAGGCCGATGCGCAGCTGCACGACGCCGCTCTCGGCGGTGACCGGGCGGCGCATCACCACGATCGAGGGCATCGGCAACTTCAAGACCGGGCGCGCGGTGCAGGAGGCGTGGGTCGCGGAGAACGTGCCGCAGTGCGGCTACTGCCAGTCCGGGCAGGTGATGAGCGCGACCGCGCTGCTCGCGGCGAACAAGGACCCGAGCGACGCGCAGATCGACGCGGCGATGACCGGCAACATCTGCCGCTGCGCCACCTATCCTCGCATCCGCGCGGCGATCAAGCGCGCGGCGAAGAAGCTCGCATGATCACCAACGTCAGCCGCAGAGATTTCCTCAAGGCGGGCGGCGCCCTCGTCCTTGGGGTGGTGGTACCGCCAGCGCGTGCGCAGAGCGCCGGGGCGCTCGAGCCCAATGCCTTCGTTCGCATCGCGGCGGACAACACCGTCACCGTGATCGTGAAACATCTCGAGATGGGCCAGGGCACGCATACCGGGCTGCCGACGCTGGTGGCCGAGGAGCTCGACGCCGACTGGGCGCAGATGCGCGTCGAGGCCGCCCCCGCCGACGCCAAGCGCTACAACAATCTCATGTGGGGCCCGGTGCAGGGCACCGGCGGCTCGAGCTCGCTGCCCAATTCCTACGAGCAGCTGCGCAAGGCCGGCGCCGCGGCGCGCATCATGCTGGTCGGCGCCGCCGCCGAGCGCTGGAACGTGCCGGCGGCGGAGATCAGCGTGACGCGCGGCGTGGTCGAGCACAAGAAGTCGAAGAAGCGCGCGAAGTTCGGCGAGCTCGCGGCCGCCGCGGCCACCCAGGTGGTGCCCGCCGATCCGCTGCTCAAGGATTCGAAGGACTTCGTCTACATCGGCAAAGCGGCGCTCGCGCGCACCGATGCGCGGGCGAAATCCAACGGCAGCGCGCAGTTCACGCAGGACGTGAAGTTGCCCGGGATGCTCACCGCGGTGGTGCTGCATCCGCCGCGCTTCGGCGCGAAGCTCAAGAGCTTCGATGCGGCGAAGGCGAAGGAGATCCCGGGGGTCGTGAACGTGGTCGCGTTTTCCACGCCCGCGACCAACGGCGTCGCGGTGCTCGCGAAAGACTATTGGACCGCGAAGAAAGGCCGCGACGCGCTCGTCGCCGAATGGGACGAGGCCGCCGCCTTCCGGCTCGGCTCGGCCGAGATCATGGCGGAATACAAGCGCCTCGCGGTGACGCCAGGCGCGGTGGCGGCGAAGACCGGCGACGCCGAAGCGGCGTTGCGCGGCGCGGCGAAAACGCTGGAAGCCGCCTACGAGTTTCCGTACCTCGCGCACGCTTCGATGGAGCCGATGAACTGCGTCGTGGCGCTCTCCGTCGGCGGCTGCGAGATCTGGAACGGCGAGCAGTTCCAGACCGTCGATCAGGCGGCGGTGGCGCAGCTCCTCGACACGAAACCGGAACAGGTGAAGCTCAACATGCTCTACGCCGGCGGCAGCTTCGGCCGGCGCGCCAACCCGCAGTCGGATTTCATCCTCGAGGCGGTGGCGATCGCAAAGGCGATCAACGGCCATGCGCCGGTCAAGCTGGTGTGGGGCCGCGAGGACGACATGCGCGCGGGCTACTACCGGCCGATGTACTACCACGCGCTCGAGGCCGGGCTGGCCCCTGACGGGGAGCTCGTCGCCTGGCGCCATACCATCGTCGGCCAGTCGATCCTCACCGGCACCGCCTTCGAGCCGATGATGGTGAAGAACGGCGTCGACGACACCTCGGTCGAAGGCGCGGCCAATCTGCCCTACGCGATCCCCAATCGCCTGGTCGAGCTGCATTCGCCGAAGATCGGCGTGCCGGTGCAGTGGTGGCGCTCGGTCGGCTCGACGCACACGGCGTTCGCCACCGAGTGCTTCCTCGACGACATTGCGCGCGCCACCGGCAAGGACCCGCTCGCTTTGCGTCGCAACCTGCTTGGCAAGCACCCACGCCATCTGGGGGTATTGGAGTTGGCCGCCAAGCAGGCCGGCTGGGGCAAGCCGCTGCCGAAGGACCGGGCGCGCGGCATCGCGGTGCACGAGTCCTTCGGCACCTTCGTCGCGCAGGTGGTCGAGCTGTCGCGGCGCAAGGACAGCGTGCACATCGAGCGCGTGGTCTGCGCGGTCGACTGCGGCGTCGCGGTCAATCCGAACATCGTCGCCATGCAGATGGAGTCGGGCATCGGCTATGGCCTGTCGGCGGCGCTCGCGGGTGCGATTACGCTGAAGGAAGGCCTGGTCGAGCAGTCGAACTTCCACGACTACCCGGTGGTGCGCATGAACCAGATGCCGAAGATCGAGGTGCACATCGTGCCCTCCGCCGAAAAGCCCTCGGGGGTCGGCGAGCCGGCGACGCCGGTCATCGCCCCGGCGCTCGCCAACGCGCTCGCCGCGCTCAACGGGACCGCGGTGCGCGCGCTGCCGCTCAGCGCCCAAGGGCTTACTTTTGCTTGATTTTTAGGGCAAAATAGCGCCTTACGCAGCTTCGAAGCCCGGGATCGCGGCATCTGCCCGCCGATTCCAACGCTTTGTCCCTTTTGGCCACGGAAGAGACCGAATGCTCGAAAGAAGGCAGTACAAGATCGGCAAATACGACATCGTTGCGCAGCCCGCGCAGGGCTCGATGCACATGCTGCGCTACACGGTGATGCTCAACGGCAAGCGGCTCGGCGCGCTGCTCTCGGTGCCCACCGAGTCGGACTGCCGCTTCCTCGAGGCGCCGCCCAAGGTGCCGCCGCTCAAGATTTTCTCGGTGACCTTCCGGCCGGGCCGGCCGCGCAAGGACGCGCCACGCAACAACGGCGCCGAGGGCGGCGAGTCCGGGCCGGTGATCCCCTGGACCATCAAGGGCCAGCAGCGCTACTAGGCGGTCAGGTTCCTCTCGAGCGCGCCTCGAGCCGCTTGATGAGCTCGTCCCAGAGCGGCTCCGTATCCCTGCGGAAAGCGAGTTCCGCCTCGGGCTCGATCGCGTACCAGTAGCCCGCGGCGAGCTCGTTGGCGAGCTCCTCCGGCTGCCAGCCGACGAAGCCGGCGAAATAGCGCGCGTCGTTCGGCGTCTTCTCGATGATGCGGTCGACCGCGTCGGCGCTCGCCGTGACGAAGAGATCGCCGAACAGGCGCAGCGACGGCGCCCCCGGGTCTCGGCGCACGATGGCGAAAATGGAGCCGGCCATCTCCGGACCGCCGAAGTAGACCGGGTCGAGCACCTTCGCCGAAGGCGCGTGCTCCGGAAACAGCGTCGCGAGCTTCACGCCGGTGGCCCGGTTCAGGATGAAGCCGACGTGCTCGCCGCCGGCCGCGGGCACGACAAGGACCGCAGTCCGGCTGTAAGGGCCTTGGAGGTCCGGCGCCGCCACCAGCAGAAGCGGCCGATCCAGGCTCTGCGCGCCCGCCGTGGCGGTGGCGCCGAAGACCAATAGCGCGAGCAGGAAGCTCTTCAATGGAAGCTCCTCGCGAGGGTGCGGCCGCGCAGCAGCTCGGCGGCCTCGGGCTCGTCCTCCACGAGCTCGCACAGTACGGTGGAGATCTCGTCGATGAGCTCCCGCGCCTCCTCGCCGTCGAGCGCCGGATGGCAAGCGACGTGCGTGAAGGACAGATCCTCCTGCACCGAGAAGCCGCACAGCGCGGGGTTGCGCTGGAACAGCGTCTGCATCACCACGTGAATCTGGTCGTGAAGCGCGTTCATGGGCACCTCCCGTCCTTATGTGCCTATCAAGTTGCGCCTGCCGCGCCGCCGGGGCTATGACCGAATGCCGTCGCTGACAGTGCATTACGCACCTCGCGGATCGGCGGGAGGCAATATGCGACGAGCGGTGCAGCAAAACGCGGCGCATTTCACGGGCAAAATGCCGCCGTGCCCTCCGACATTCGCGCCGAGATCGAAGCGCAGCGGCCTTACCTGCTGCGCTACGCCTCGCTGCAGCTGCGCCACCGCGAGGCCGCCGAGGACGCGGTGCAGGAAACCCTCCTCGCGGCGCTCGCCGCCGAGAAAAGCTTCGCCGGCCGCTCGCAGCTTCGCACCTGGCTCACCGGCATCCTCAAGCACAAGATCATCGACGCCATCCGGCGCTCGAGCCGCGAGCAGCCGCTGGAAGGCGACGCCTCGCCGGATGAGCTGGACGCGCTGTTCGATGCCAGCGGCCACTGGCGCGAGCCGCCGCAGGACTGGCCCGAGCAGGCGCTCGAGCAGAAAGAGTTCCTGCAGGCGCTGGAGAAGTGCCTCGCCCTGCTGCCCGCGCGCACCAGCCAGGTGTTCCTGATGCGCGAGCACCTGGGCTTCGCCACCGCCGAGATCTGTAAGGAGCTCGGCATCACCGCGACCCATTGCTGGGTGCTGCTCTACCGCGCGCGCATGGCGCTGCGCGAATGCCTGCAGCTCAACTGGTTCGGAACGCGATGATCGATTGCAAGCACGCGGCGCGGCTCATGTCCCGCGCGATGGACGACCGGCTCCCGCTGTGGGACCGCGCGCGGCTGCGCCTGCACCTCCTGATCTGCGATGCCTGCAGCAATGCCCGCCGCCAGATGCAGCTCCTGCGCCGGGCGGTGCAGCGCCTGAGCTAGCCGCGCCTAAGCACCCGTCCCGGCCGGGCGCCGGTCGGTTTTCCCTCGCGCCAGACGATCGCGCCGTTGACGATCACGGTATCGATGCCCCTCGCCGGCTGGATCGGCTTGGCGAAGGTCGCGGCCTCGTCGATCTCGCCGGCGTCGAAGATCGCGATGTCGGCCGCCATGCCGCTCTTCAGCACGCCGCGATCCTTCAAGCCGAAGGTGCGGGCCGTGAGCCCGGTCATCTTGTGCACGGCGGTCTCGAGCGGGAAGAGGCCCAGCCCCCTCGCGTAGTGCCCGAGCACCCGCGGGAACGTGCCCCAGAGGCGTGGGTGAGGCGCGGCGTCGTGCGGCAGGCCGTCGGAGCCGATCATGGTGTGCTCGAAGGCGAGGATGCGCTGCACGTCGGCTTCGTCCATCGAGAAATAGATCGCGCCCGCCGGCAGCAGCTGCTCGATCGAGAGCTTCATCTCGCTCCTGATCTCGTCCAAGCTCATGCCGGCGACTTCCGGATGCGGCTTCGACCAGGTGACGAGCGTCTTGGAGGCCACCGCGGCGCGGCTCGCCGAGAGGATCGTCGAGGAAGCGCAATAGGGATAGCAGTCCAGGCCGATCGGCTGGCTCTTCATGCGCGCCTCGATCAGCTGCAGCGTCTCGGTGGAGCGGCCGTGGTTCGGCTGCCCCGCGACCTTGTGGTGCGAGATCACCACCGGCACGCCGACCTCGCGCCCGATGCGGAAGGTCTCCTCGAGCGAGGCGAGGATGTTGTCCGCCTCGTTGCGCATGTGGGTCACGTACAGCCCGTTGCGCTTGGCGAGCGGCCGGCACACCTCGATCACCTCCTCGGTCGGCGCCTCGCAGGCCGGCTCGTAATACAGGCCGGTCGATACGCCCACCGCGCCGGCGGCGAGCGCTTCGTCCGCGAGCTCGCGCATGCGCACGATCTCGTTCTTGGTCGCGGCGCGCTCCACGTGGTCCATGGTCTGCAGGCGCAGCATCGTGTGCCCGACGAGCAGCGCGCAGTTGGTCGCCGCGGGATTTGCCTCGAGCTCGGCCACGTAATCGGCGAAGCTCGGGAAGCGGAACCAGCCGCCGCCCTCGTCGAGCAGGTCGAGCGGCGGCGTCACCGGCGCGCGCATGCCGTTGGGCGCCGGTGCGAGCGAGCAGCCGCAGTTGCCGGCGACGACCGTGGTGACGCCCTGGCTCACCTTCGGCGCCATGTCCGGCGCCGAGAGCATCAGCCGGTCGTCGTGCGTGTGCGAGTCGATGAACCCCGGCGACGCCACCTTGTTGGCGGCGTCGATTTCCACGTGCGCGGCTGCGGCATCGAGTCTTCCGATCGCCGCGATCTTGCCGCCCAGCACGCCGATATCGGCCTGGTAGCGCGGCGCGCGCGTGCCGTCGATCACGGTCGCATTTCGAATCACCAGGTCGTAGCGGTCCATGGGCCAATGCTACCCTTGGCGCCCATGCGATTAAATGAACTTTCCGCCGCCGAAGCGGCACGGCGTCTCGAATCGCGCGAAA
>VBCP01000187.1 GCA_005888925.1 Betaproteobacteria bacterium
CGGCGGCAGCGGCAGCCGCTTATCTGGTGGTGCCCGGCGTGATGGGGGCGGCGCTCGGCGCCGCGCTGCTTGCGCTCGGGCTAGCCGCGGCGTGGAGCCGGGCGCTGCTGCGCTCCTCCAGCGCGGTACGCGCAATGGAACTCGGCGGGCCGCAACCCGTCTTCGAGCTTGCGAATGGCGAAAGGTTCGCCGCCGACGTCGCCGCGCGCCGCTACGTCACGCGCTATATGGTGGCGCTACCGCTCGGGCGCCGCACGCTGCTCGTCACCGCGGACATGCTCGGCGCGCAGGAGTTCCGTCGCCTTCGCATCTGGGCGCTGTGGAACCGGCTGCCTGCCGTGGCGGCAAAGCAACTGGCCGCTTAGCAGACGACGTTGCCGCGTCCCGAACTATTTCACAGTACGCGCGTCTATGGCACATAGACGTTGCGAACGGACGATTTCGTCCGGGGGTGGGGAGCCCTTGCCACGCGATGTCTGACCGCGATATCGACCGCCAGCTGGTCGAGCGGGCTCAGCGTGGCGACAAGCGAGCTTTCGAGCTGCTTGTAGAGAAGTACCAGCGCAAGCTTGGTCGCTTGTTGTCGCGGTTCATCCGCGACCCGGCCGAGGTCGAAGATGTGACGCAGGAAGCGTTCATCAAGGCCTACCGCGCACTCCCCGCATTCCGTGGCGACAGCGCCTTCTATACGTGGCTGTACCGGATTGGAATTAATACGGCCAAGAACTATCTCATGGCCATGGGTCGGCGGGCGCCGACCTCGACCGAGGTAGAGGCCGAAGAGGCGGAAGGGTTCGAAGAAGGCGAGCAGCTGCGCGACATCAACACGCCCGAGAGCCTGTTGCTGTCGAACGAGATCGCGCAGACGGTGAACGCGACGATCGAGGGGCTGCCCGAGGAGTTGAGAACGGCGATCCAGCTGCGCGAGATCGAAGGCATGAGTTACGAGGACATCGCGAAAGTCATGGATTGCCCGATCGGCACGGTGCGCTCGCGGATTTTCCGCGCGCGCGAGGCGATCGCAGAGCAGCTGCGGCCCTTATTGGGCACGCGTAAGGACAAGAGGTGGTAGGGGCCATGAAGGAAGAGATTTCGGCATTGATGGACGGCGAGCTCGAGGAGCACGCCTCGGCGAGAGCCATCGACGCACTGCGCCGCGAGGGCGAAGCGCTCGAGTGCTGGCGCATCTATCACCTGATCAGCGACGGCATGCGCGATACGCGGCTCCTCTCGCAGGGTTTTACCGCGCGCTTGGCCGAGCGGCTCGCCGGGGAAGCCACTGTGCTTGCGCCGGCCAACCTGCCCGGCAAGACGCCGGTCCAGCGCTTCGCCTTCGCCGCCGCGGCGAGCTTGGCAGCGGTGGCGCTCGTCGGCTGGCTCGCGTTTGCGCCGCAGCCCTTGGCGCCCGTCGCCGACAATGCGCAGCTGCGTCCTGCCAGCGCCGCGATGACCATGGTGCCGCTGCCGAGCGCAGCCAACGATTATCTGCTCGCGCACCAGGGCTTCTCGCCGCGGGTGTCGTTGCAGGGCATGGCACCGTACGTGCGGACCGTGGCCGAGCATCGGGACGAGCCCGCCAAGTGATCGGGCGCGCCGCGGCGCTGCTTTGCGCGCTTGTCTCATTATGTGCCGGCGCAGCTTACGCGCAGTCCGCCGAGAGCCTCGCCTGGCTGCGCAAGATCCAGGACGCGACGCGCAATCTTTCGTATAGCGGCACCTTCGTCTACCAGCACGGCGGGCGCAGCGAGACCTCGCGCATCACGCGCCTCGCCAGCGCCGACACCGAGCGGCTCGAAGTGCTCGACGGATTGCCGCGCGAGCTGGTGCGCACGCGCGACACCGTGCGCTGCTATCTGCCCGAAAGCAAAGTGGTGAAGGTGGAGCGCCGCACCCCCGACCGCAGCTTTCCCGCGCTGCTGCCGGACCAGCTCAACGCGCTGGCACAGCATTACGACATCTCGCTGGGCGAGACGCGGCGCGTCGGCGGCTTCGAATGCCAGGCCGTGATGCTCACGCCGAAGGACAACCTGCGTTACGGCTATCGCCTTTACGCCGACACCGCGAGCGGCATGCTGGTGCGCGCCGTCACCGTCGACGCCGCCGGCAACCAGATCGAGCAGTTCATGTTCACGCAGCTCAACATCGGCCGCGTCACGCCCGACATGGTGAAGTCACGCCATGCCGCGGCAAGCTTCCGCGTCGAGGACGCCGAGACGGCGCCGACACGGCTCGCGGGCTGGAGCCTGTCCTCCGAGCTCCCCGGCTTCCACAAGGTGATCGAATTGACGCGGCGCATGGGCGAATCGAAGCCGGTCGGGCAGGTGGTGTACTCCGACGGCCTCGCCGCGGTCTCGGTATTCATCGAGCCGCTGCAGGCGCGCCGCGACCCGGCGCGCACCGGCCTCGCGAGCCTCGGCGCCATCCACATCTATACCCGCGAGGTCGCCAACCATATGGTGACCGTCGTGGGCGAAGCGCCCGCGGCGAGCGTGCAGCGCATTGCCAATGCCGTCGAATATCGGCGGCCTTAAGAACACTAGGAGACTTTGCATGAGAACGATGAGAGCCATGGCCGCTCTGTGGCTTGCGGCCTTTTGCCTTGCCGCTCAGGCCCAGGCACAGCGCGATCTTCCCGACTTCACCCGCCTGGTCGAAGACCAGGGCAACGCCGTGGTGAACATCAGCACCACGCAGGCCGTGCGCCGCACCGCCGCCCTGCCGCAGGTGCCGGGCATGGAGGACGAGGAAGTGCTGGAATTCTTCCGCCGCTTCATCCCGCGCCAGCCGGGACCCGGGCAGCCGGCTCCCGGACCGGGACCGGCGCCGCGCTCGGAGAGCCGCTCGCTCGGCTCGGGCTTCATCATCAGCCAGGACGGCTACGTGCTGACCAACGCGCACGTCGTCGAAGGCGCCGACGAGATCACCGTCAAGTTCACCGACAAGCGCGAGTTCAAGGCGAAGGTGATCGGCGCGGACAAGCGCACCGACATCGCGCTCATCAAGATCGACGCCACCGGGCTGCCGGCGGTGCGCTTCGGCGACCCCGCCAAGCTCAAGGTGGGCGAATGGGTGGTCGCCATCGGCTCGCCGTTCGGCTTCGAGAACACCGTCACCGCCGGCATCGTCAGCGCGAAAGGCCGCTCGCTGCCGCAGGAGAACTTCGTCCCCTTCATCCAGACCGACGTCGCCATCAACCCGGGCAACTCGGGCGGGCCGCTGTTCAACATGCGCGGCGAAGTGGTCGGCATCAATTCGCAGATCTACAGCCGCACCGGCGGCTTCATGGGCCTGTCGTTCGCCATCCCGGCCGACGTCGCGCTCGACGTGC
>VBCP01000188.1:0-223 GCA_005888925.1 Betaproteobacteria bacterium
AGAAGTGCATGTGCGTGTCGCACGCGCCTTTGGGGACTTTGATCTTCATGGTGGCCTTTAGCGGAGACGGCACAGCCGTTACATAACTTACGTACTAAGTACGGAATTATTTCTTCGTCGCCTTCTTCCCGAGTTTTTTGGGCGCGGCGGGGTTCGGCACGTCTTCGGCGGTGCAGAAGACTCCGCCCTGGTGTGCCTCGGCGATCGCGTCGCCGCTCGGCTT
>VBCP01000188.1:409-4499 GCA_005888925.1 Betaproteobacteria bacterium
GACAGGCGCCGCTTGTCGATCGGTTTCGGATTCACGTTGCCGATGCGCATCATGAACACTTGCAGGCCGTACTTGTCGGCGTAGAGGCTGCCGAGCGCTTCGCCGAACACTTTCGAGACACCGTAGCGGCTATCCGGTTTGGGGTAGACGCGATGGTCGATCGTCTGGTCGCGCCGGTAGAAGCCGACCGCGTGATTGCTGGTCGGGAAGAGGATGCGCTTGACGCCGTTCTTGCGCGCAGCCTCGAAGACGTTGTAACAGCCGACGATGTTCGCCTTGAGGATCTCCTCCCACGGCCCTTCGACCGAGTAGCCGCCGAGATGCACGACGGCGTCGTCGCCTTTGGTGATGCGCATGGCGTCGGCCATCTTCGAGATGTCGGCCTTCATGAACGTCTGCCCCTTGGGGGCTTTCAGCGGCCGCTTGTCGGCGAGTCGCAGCTTGTATTTGCCCGCGAGCTCGCGGCTGAGGTGCGTGCCGACGTCTCCCGTGGCACCGGTAATGAGCACAGTCTTCACAGAACGGTCTCCAGAAGTTGGTTGAATTGCGCCGCGCGCTCGAAGTACACCGAGTGCCCGGCGCCTGGCACGCGCACCGCGCGCCCTTTCGGCGCCAGCGCCGCGAGCGCGGGTCCCGCTGCCGGCGGGAACACCCAGTCTTCGTCGCCGGTGATGAAGAGCACCGGCATCGGCAACTGCGCGAGCAGCGTCGGCGGGCGGTTGCGCAGCTGCAAGATACGTTCGCGCACCTGCTCGCGGAACGCAGCCGGCGCCATCTCGGCGATCTGCCAGTAGAGCTGCGCGAGCGCCGGCTGCTCGCGCGCCATGCGCCCGCCGGCGGCCGGATGGACGCCGAGCTTCTGCAGCTCGGCTAAGGCGCCGGGCGCGCGGCGCGACCATTCCGCGATGCTGGAATCGCCGAGCTGGTTGTAGTCGATGGCGCCCGAGGTCGACGCCATCACCAGCGCCCGCACTTTCTTCGGCTCGCGCAATGCGTACTCGAGGCAAGTCCAGCCGCCCATCGATTGTCCGACGAGCGCGACGTTTTCCACCCGCAGCTCGTCGATCAGCGCGGCCAGGTCGTCGGCATAGGCATCAGGCGCCCGGTTCCCCGGCACGGCGCTCGAAGGCGGAAAGCCGCGATGGGCGAACGCGACGCAGGTGTGCGTGCCGGCGAAATGCGCGAGCTGCTGCCACCAGGAAAGTTGGTTGCCGCCGAGGCCGTGCGCAAAGACGATCGGCGGGCCTTCGCCGTCGACTTCGTAATAAATCTCGGCGTCGCCGCGCCGCAGCCGCCCGGTCTTTCTGTTCACCGCAGCAGCGCCTTGCGCTTCCAATGCTCGGCGTTCACTGCGCCCTTCGGCGCCCTGCCCTTCACGATCTCGGCGGCCTGCGCCACGGTTTCCATCGACTGGTGCTCGATCGCGGGAACCGTCAGGCCGGCGGTGTGCGGCGTAGCGATGACGTCCGGGCGCGCGGCAAGGCGTGAGGTCGGCATCTGGTCGGGCGCGCGGCCGACGTCCATGGCGCAGCCGCCGAGATGCCCGGAGTCGAGCGCCCCTTCGAGCGCGTGCTCATCCACCAGGTTGCCGCGCGACACGTTGATGAAATACGCGCCGCGCTTCATCTTCGAAAAAGCGCGCGCATCCATCAGGTTCTCGGTCTCGGCGGTGGCGGTCGCCAGCGGCACGACGTAGTCCGACCGCGCCAGCAATTCGTCCAGCGGGACTTGGTCCACCTTCTGGTAGGGATCGTGGATCAGCACGCGCATGCCGAACGCCTTGGCGATGCGCACCACGTCCTGGCCGATCGCGCCGTAGCCGATGACGCCGAGCGTGCTGCCCTTGAGCTCGCGTCCCATCTGCGCGCCGGGAATTTCATTCTGGTGATAAAGCTGGGCCGAGCGCGTGATGCCGCGCGAAAGATCGACCATGAAGCCGAACACCTGCTCGGCCACCGAGGTGACGAACCCGGCGCTTGCCTGCGTCACCAGCACGCCCGCCTTGCTCGCCGCCGGGACATCGATGTTGCGGATGTCGATCGCGCAGCGCACGAACGCCACCAGTCTGGGCAGGCGCTCGAAAACTGGAGCGGGACCGGGCGATTGGCGGTAGGAGACGATGAGGTCGCAGTCGGCCGCGGCGGCGATGAGCGCATCGCCCTCGAGCGGCGCGCTGCCTTCGTGCAGCTTCACCTCGCCGACCTTGCGCAGGCCGGCCAGTGCGCGCTCGCCGTAATACAGCTCCCGGGCTTCCGGTGAATGGCTTAGAAGAATTCTCAAATGAGAAAAATGGGGTCCGTCCCCATTTAAGCGTCCCTATTTACGCTGCCGTTTTCTGTTCCGCAGCCAGTTTCCGATAGCGGTCCAGTGACCGGGTGAGATGGCGGCGCATGGCGTCGCGCGCGGCCTTGGGCTCGCCGGCGGCGATGGCATCGGCGATGCGGCGGTGCTCTTCCTGGATGAGCGCGAGGTAGGCGCGCCGGCCGCCCATGCGCTCGGGCAGGCCGCTCACGGTGCGCCGCGGGATCAGGTGGCGGCCGATGAACTGCAGGAAGCGCGCGAACTCCGGGTTGCCGGTGGCTTCGGCGATCGCGCGATGGAAGCCGAGGTCCTCGTCGACCGCGGATTTGCCTTCCCGTGCCATTTCCTCAATGGCCTGAAGAGCAGCCGCGATCGCGCGCACGTCGGCTTTGGTCGCGCGCTCGGCGGCGAGTCCCGCCGATTCGATCTCGACGCCGAGGCGCAGCTCCATCACGTTCAGGATCTCGTCGAGCGACTCGAGGCGCTCGGGCTCGATGCGAAACGGCGCGCGCGTCGGCTCGGCCGAGACGAAGGCGCCGACGCCCTGCCGCGTGATCACGAGGCCTTCGGCGCGCAGCGCCGCCACCGCTTCGCGCACCACGGTGCGCGAGACCCGCGCGGCGCGGGTCAGCGCCTGCTCGGTCGGCAGCCGGGCGCCGGGCGCGAGGCGCCCGCTCCTGATCTCGCCGGCGAGCTGCTCGAAGAGGCGACGCGAAAGTTTGTGCTCAGTGACTAGGGGACGAATGCGCATCGGTTGGCGGCGGACCCGGCCGTGGGGGTACGGGGGAGGCTTGTCTCCCCTGTGCCATGTTGTATGATGACTGACGAATCTTACCAGAGGAGGATTCATGTCATTCCGCCATTTCACGGGCGCTGCCCTTTTGCTCTGCGCCGTCGTTGCGGCCCCGGCGCTGGCGCAGCAGAAGATGGTGATCAAGGCCTCCGACGTGCACCCGCTCGGCTACCCGACGGTCGAGGCGGTGGTGCGCATGGGCGCGAAGCTCGAGAAGGCGACCAACGGCCGCCTGACGCTGCAGATGTATCCGCAGATGCAGCTCGGCGGCGAGAAGGAGATGATCGAGCAGGCGCAGGTCGGCGCGCTGCAGATCGCGCGCATCTCGGTGGGCGCGCTCGGCCCGGTGATCGACGAATTGAACGTGTTCAACATGCCGTTCATCTTCCGCGACGAGGCGCACATGCGGAAGGTGATCGACGGCCCGATCGGCACCGAGCTGCTCGAGAAGATCAGCGCCAACCCGAACACGCGCCTGATCGCGCTGGGCTGGATGGACGCCGGCACGCGCAATGTCTATTCGAACAAGCCGGTGACCAAGCCGGCGGATCTGAAAGGCATGAAGGTGCGCATGATGGGCAATCCGATCTTCGTCGAGACGATGAACGCCATGGGCGGCAACGGCGTCGCCATGGGCTTCAACGAGCTCTACTCGGCGATGCAGACCGGCGTGGTCGACGGCGCGGAGAACAACGAGCCGACCGTGCTCGCGCAGAACCACTACCAGGTGGCCAAGATCTACAGCCTCACCGGGCACCTGATCATTCCCGAGATGTTCGTGTTCTCGAAGGTGAGCTGGGACAAGCTCTCCAAGGCCGACCAGGATCTGATCAAGAAATACTCGCGCGAGGCGCAGTTCGAGCAGCGCAAGCTCTGGGACGAGAAGACCGTCAAGGCCACCGAGGAGCTGAAGGCGAAGGGCGTGCAGTTCGTGCCGGCCGACAAGGCAGCGTTCTTCAAGGCCACCCAGCCGGTGCGCGACAAGTACGGCGCGAA
>VBCP01000188.1:4632-4829 GCA_005888925.1 Betaproteobacteria bacterium
ATGCTGATCATGACGATCATCATTCCGTACGGCGTGTTCATGCGCTACTGGATGGAATCACCGGCGAGCTGGCCGGAGCCCGCGGGCATCCTGCTGATGGTGCTGTTTTCCTTCGTCGGCGGCGGCGCCGCCTACCGCGCCAAGGCGCATATCGCGGTCAGCACGCTGCTCAACATGCCGAGCGATGCGAACCGCGA
>VBCP01000189.1:0-4306 GCA_005888925.1 Betaproteobacteria bacterium
GGCCGCTTCGTGGTGCGCGGCGGCGCGAAGACGCCTCTCGAGGGCGACATCCCGTTCCAGCGCATCGTGGTGAACGAGTTCCCGACGGTCGAGGCGGCGAAGAAGTTCTATAACTCGCCGGAGTACCAGGAGGCGCGGAAATTCCGGCTCGGCGCCGCAGACTTCAACATGGTGATCGTCGAAGGCCCGACGCCGTAACAACACCCCGCAACTACAGCCAGTCCGGCACCGGCAAGCCCTTCTGCCTGAGGAACGCGGGGTTGAAGAGCTTCGACTGGTAGCGCGTGCCCGAGTCGGCGAGGATCGTCACCACCGTGTGGCCGGGACCGAGGTCGCGCGCAAGGCGGATGGCGCCGGCGATGTTGATGCCGCTCGAGCCGCCGAGGATCAGGCCTTCGCGCTTCGCCATCTCGAAGATGAGCGGCAGCGCCTCGGCGTCGGGGATCTGGTAGGCGTCGTCGACCATCGCCATGGCCACGTTCTTGGTGACGCGGCCCTGGCCGATGCCCTCGGTGATCGACGAGCCCTCGGACTTGAGCTCGCCGCGCTTGAACCAGCTGTACATCGCCGCGCCCACGGGATCGGCCGCGGCGATGCGGATGTTCTTATTTTTCTCTTTTAAATTCCGGCTGACGCCAGCCAGCGTCCCGCCGGTGCCGATCGCGCAGGTGAAGCCGTCGACCTTGCCCCCGGTCTGCGCCCAGATCTCCGGCCCGGTGCTGCGATAATGGCCGTCCGCATTGGCGGTGTTATCCCACTGGTTCGCCCAGAACGCACCGAGCTCCTCGGCCAGGCGCTCGGAGACGTGCACGTAGTTGTTCGGATCCTTGTACGGCACCGCCGGCACTTCGCGCAGCTCCACGCCGCAGAGCCGCAGCATGTCCTTCTTCTCCTGGCTCTGTGTATCGGGGATGACGATCAGCGTGCGATAGCCGCGCGCGTTGCCCACCAGCGCGAGGCCGATGCCGGTATTGCCGGCGGTGCCTTCGACGATCAGCCCGCCGGGCTTCAGTAGTCCGCGCTTCTCGGCGTCGAGGATGATGTAGAGCCCGGCGCGGTCCTTGACCGAGCCGCCGGGGTTCAGGAATTCCGCCTTGCCGAGGATCTCGCAGCCGGTGAGCTGCGAGGCGCCGCGCAGGCGGATGAGCGGCGTGTTGCCGATCGCGCCGAGGAGGCCGTCGCGAATGTCGCTCATGCGGTTGGCCGGTGCAGATATTTGCCGCGCGGCTGGCCCATCACGCTTCCGTTCTCGCACACGAGCGCGCCGCGCAGGAACGTCGCCTTCACGCGCGCGGAGAGCTCGATGCCTTCGAACGGCGTGTAGCCCTGCGTCGATTCCGAGTCGGCGGCGCGGATGGTCCAGCTCTCCTTTGGATCCACCAGCACCACGTCCGCATCAAGTCCTTCGGCGATATCGCCCTTGGCGTTGAGGCCGAAGCGCCGCGCAGGGTTGTGGCTCGTGAGCTCGGCGATGCGGTTGTACGACAGTCCGCGCTTCGCACCTTCCGAGGCTAGCGCGGGCAGCAGGTATTCGGTGCCGCCGAAACCGGACTTGGCGAGCCAGATGTTGCCGAGCGCGTTCTTTGCCGCCTTGGTTTCGTGCCTGCAGCAGGCGTGGTCGCTGACGACCCAATGGACCTTCCCCGCGAGGAGTTGCTCCCAGAGATATTCGACATCTTCACGCGGCCTGATCGGCGGATTCACTTTTGCGAGCGCTCCCGCGCGCGAGTTCACGTCCAGCATGAGATGCCCGATGGTGACCTCGCGGCGGAAATCGATATGCGGGAAGACTTGCTGCATCTGCAACGCCGCCGCGAGCGCCTTGCGCGAGGAGAGGTGCAGCAGGTTGATGTTCGGCAGCGCCGCTTCATTGGCCAGGTACGAAGCGATGAACACGGCCAATCCCTCGGAGTGGGGCGGCCGTGCCGCGTGATAGGCAGCCAAACCCTGCAGCCGGCCTTCGGTCTCCACCATCTTGGCATAGGCCGTCATGATCTCCGCCGTCTCGCAATGAAGCGACAGGCTGATCTGCGCCGCCTTGTCGCGGAACTGCTCGCGCGCCTGCGCGACCCCGCGCATCACGAACTCGAAGTGCGCATAGTCGTAGCGCTCGTCCGGGCCGATCATCAGGAAGTCGCGCTGGCTGTCGGAGCGCCCGTGCAGGCCGTGCGAGCCGTAGAACATGAAGATCTTGAAAGAGGTCACGCCGTGGCGCTCGATCAGCTCCGGGATCTCGCGGATGTGGGTCGCATCCATCGGCGCGAGGTGATAGCCGTAGTCGACGTGGAAGCGGCCCTGCGACAGGCGCAATACCTCGGGGAAGAAATCGCGATAAGGCCCGCCCTTGTTCAGGTAGTACTGGCCGCTGCGGAAATAATTCAGGCTCGAGGTGACGCCGCCCTGCGCCGCGGCGCGGCTCTCGCTCACCGCGTCTTCGGCGAGCGGCGCGTAGATCCCGGTATGCATGTGCGCATCGACCACGCCGGGAAACGCGAGGCGGCCTTTGCCGTCGTAGATGGTCTTCGCCTCCGCCGGGAGACTGGGGCCGATCTTGGCGAACTTCTCGCCGGCGACGGCGATATCCGCCTCGCGCGGCGCGCTCTCGCCGGGCCGCACCACCCGCACGTTCTTGATCAGGAGGTCGTACGTAGCCGCTTCTCCAGGTGCGCCACCAGGCCGCCATCGCGGATGAGCTGCATCAGGAACT
Source organism: Betaproteobacteria bacterium (assembly GCA_005888925.1). Classification (GTDB taxonomy): domain Bacteria; phylum Pseudomonadota; class Gammaproteobacteria; order Burkholderiales; family SG8-39; genus SCGC-AG-212-J23. The sequence goes on from VBCP01000189.1 coordinate 2,708, forward strand.
CCGGGATCGGCTCGCAGTCGAGCTCTTCGCCGGTCGTGCGATTTTCCAGCCTGCCGCTCGCGGGATCGACATGCACGTCGTCGCCCGGCCGGATGCGCTTCGCCTGCGGGCAGACTACCGCCGGCAGCCCGAGGTTGATGGCATTGCGGTAGAAAAGGCCGGCGAACGATTCGGCGATGAGCGCCGCGATGCCCAGGTGCTTCAGCGCCTCGGGCGCCTGCTCGCGCGAGGAGCCGGTGCCGAAGTTCCGGCCACCGACCACGACGTCGCCTTTGCGCACGCTCGATGAAAAGCCGGGATCGATCGTCTCCAGGCAATGGCGCGCGACTTGGCCGATGTCGAACTTCAGATATCGCCCGGGCGCGATGGCGTCGGTATCGATGTCGTCGCCGAACACCCACGCTCTCACCGCAGCATCTCCCGCGGATCGGCAATTCGACCCGCCACCGCGGAAGCGGCCACCGTATACGGCGAAGCGAGATAGACCTGCGCCGATGCCGCGCCCATACGTCCCTTGAAATTGCGCGCCGTCGTGGAGATCGCCACCGTGTTCTCGCCGAGCTGGTGCTGTCCGTATCCGGCGCACATGCCGCAGGAGTTGGCGAGGAGCTCCGCGCCGGCATCGAGCAGCACCTGCAAGGTGCCTTCGCGCTCCGCGGCCTGCTGGTCGCGCAGGCTGGCGGGTGCCACCACCAGCTTGGTCTTGGCCTTCCGGCCTTTGAGGACCAATGCGGCCATGCGCAGATCCTCGAGCTTGGCGCCGGTGCAGGCGCCGATGTAGGCGAGATCAATCTTCTGCTGGAAATCCGTGACGGGGCGCGTGTTGGCCGGGCTGTGCGGCGCGGCGACCTGCGGTGGCAACTCGCCTGCGTTGAAGCGGTGATGCGCTAGCGTGCCGGCATCGGCGTCGCTGTCCCAGATCTCGATGTCGGCTTTGAGGTAGTCGCGCGTCACATCATCGGATGCGATGAGACCGGTCTGCCCGCCGAGCTCGGCGGTCATGTTGCAAAGGGTCATGCGCTCCTGCATCGGCAGCGCGCGGATCGCCGGGCCGCGGTATTCCACCGCCTGGTACTGACCGCCGTCCAGGCCGAAGCGGCCGATGAGGAAGAGCATGACGTCCTTCGCCGAGACGCCGCGCGCAAAGGCGCCGTCGAAGTCCATGGCGATGGTGTGGGGCACCTTGAGCCAGATCTCGCCGGTGACCAGCACGCCGAGCATCTCGGTCGCGCCGATGCCGAACATGTAGGCGGCAAAGGCGCCGCCGGTGGGCGAGTGGCTGTCGCCGCCGACGGCGAACATGCCCGGCCTGAGATGCCCGCGCTCGGGCAGCACCACGTGGCAGATGCCTTGCGCATCGTAGAAGTTATCGATGCCGGCTTCGCGCACCCAGTCGCGCGCGATGCGCAGGATCTTGCGGCTCTCGTCGTCATACTCGGGCAGGTAGTGGTCGGTGATGACCACCACCTTGGAAGGGTCCCAAACCTTTGCGCCCAGGCGCTCGAGGAGGGGCTTCACGCGCCGCGGCCCACCCGAGTCGTGCATCATCGCGAGATCGACCTTGCAGGTGACGATCTCGCCAGGCGTCACGGTCGAACG
>VBCP01000189.1:4518-7926 GCA_005888925.1 Betaproteobacteria bacterium
GGCGCGAGCTTTCTCTTCGCGTCGTCGCTCGCGAAGGAATCGATGAAGTCCGCGACCGTGGCCGGCACTGCGCGCACGCCCACTACGCGGCTCTGCAGGCCATAGCGGATCACCTGGTCTTCGTGCCAGGGAATGAATACCGGGTTGATGGTGACCAGGCCGAGCTTCCGGCCGAGCGTGCAGGCATGGAAAAGAGTGGTCTCGCCGAGGCCGAGCACCGGAATGTCCACGACTGACTTTGCCTCGGCGAGGCCGGCATCCTGGAAATGGTTGATCACCATGGCAGCAAACCCTTGGCGCTCGGCTTCCACCGCGTTCTTGATCAGAGCGCGCGCGATCCGGAATTCTGTGATGGCATGAGTGGTGGTGGCGGGCGGGGAGGTGCTGTTGAACGTCGCCGAGAAATCCGGTTCCAGGATCGACTTCAGGTGTGCTTCCACCTTGCTGATGTAAGGCGCCATGTGCACGCGGTCGGTGGCGCCCTGGAACCAGATCTTGTGCTTGCTCATTTGCTCTCCATTAATGCCAGTACGCGGAGCGGGCTGCCGCTGCCGTTGCGGATCTTGAGCGGCGCGGCGACGACGATGGCGCCGGTCGGCGGCAGCTGATCGAGGTTGCGCAGGCACTGCAGTCCGTAGCGCCCGGCGCCGTGCATGTAATAGTGGCAGGGGTAGGGTGGCCGCAGGTGATAGGCCTGGCCGGCGTCGGTGCCAATGGATTCGGTGCCGAAGCCGAGGATGTCGCGCTCCTCAACAAGGAAGCGCACCGCATCGGTATCGGGTCCCGGCGTATGCTGGCCGGTCTCGTCGTAGTTCTGGTAGGCGACCGGGTCGGCGCTTTTCTTCGACCAGTCGGTGCGCATCAGCACCCACGAGCGCGGCGCGATCCGGCCGTGCTGCTTCTCCCACTTGACGATGAAATCCTTCGTCAGCAGGAAGTCCGCATCGGCGGCCGACTGCTTGCTGCAGTCGATGACGAACGCCGGCCCGATGAAGCGCTCCGGCGGAATGCTGTCGACGGCGTTGTTCGGCAGATCCTTGCCCGAGACCCAGTGGATCGGCGCATCGAAGTGCGTGCCGGTGTGCTCGCCGCACGAGAAGTTGTTCCAGTACCACGCGGGGCCGCGCTCGTCGTAGTGCGACACCTCCTCGATGCGGAACGGCCACGCCTGTCCCATCTCCGGCGGCAGCGAGATGTACGGAAACTCGGGCGAGAGCGTCTCCGTCAGGTCGACGACCTTGATCTTGCCGGCCGCGAGACCCTTGGCGAGGTCGGCGAGCGCGCTCATGCCGCTGCACCAGATGCCTGTGCGCAGGTGCGCAATGCTTCCGATCGGAAGCATTCTGCAAACCTCATGTCGAGAGCTCCTTTTCCAGCGCTTTCGGATTGTCGCGCCATCTGGCGAGCCATTCCTGCGCGACATCGCCGGGATACAGGTCTTCCACCCCTTCGCGCAGCGCCTTGACGACGGCGCTGGCGAGCGCCGCCGGCGCGACCTTCGGCGGCGGCAGGAGCTGGTTCCATTCGTCGTCGAGCGGGCCGGGGAAGACGTTGATGACGCGCACGCCCGCCGGACGCATCTCGGCCCGCAGGCATTGCGAGAGCGAATGCGCGGCGGCCTTCGAGGCCGAGAAGGTGCCGTGCGGCGGGAAATTGGCGAGCGCATAGATGGAGAGCAGGTTGACCCAGGCCGTGGCGCTCGCGAGGCCGTCGGCGCCGCGGCCGCGCATCGCCGGCCCGAACTCCTGCGCGAGGCGCAGCAGGCCGAAGTAATTGACGTCCATCTCGGCGCGCGCCGTGTCGACACCGGAGCGGTTGCCGATGCCGTAGGCGCGGTGGTATTCGGCGTTGTTCACCAGGATGTCGACCTTGCCGCCGATCTCGGCCGCGACCTCGCGCACGTTCTTCGAGTCGGTGACGTCGAGCGGCAGGAGCGTCACCTGCGGCAGCGCCTTGAGCTCGTCGAACCCCGCGAACTTCTTCCACGGTTCCGAATGCCCCACCCAGATGAGATCGGCGCCGGCCGCGGCCAGCGCCTTCACGAGCGCTTGTCCAGTCGCGGTCTTGCCGTCGGTGATGAGCACCTTGCGGAACTTCGGGTCGCAAGTGAACTCACGGAGCTGTCGATCTTCAGCCATATTGCTCTCCTGAGGCGGTAACCCACTGGGCAGCGCGACCAGCACGGCCTGGCCGGCGCGGTCGAGCTTCGCCGCAACGACCACCTTGCCGGGTGGTCGCGCGACCCGCTCGTGCAGATGCGCGACCACTGTCGGACCGCAGTCGAGCTTGACGAGGCCCAGCCGCCATGGCAGGCGCTCGCGAAAGAAAAGATCGTTGCTGTGATGGAGCACCGTGTCGGACAGGAGCTCGCCGTCCTGCGGCTGCGGCTTCCAGTCGAGGCGGATCGAAAGGCATTTCTGGCAGGCCTCGCGCGGCGGATATTGCACGGTGCCGCAGTCGCGGCATTGCTGCAGCTCGAAGCGCCCGAGCGCCGCCGCCGCGGTAAGTCCGAGCGCGATGCGGCTGCGCGCCGCCGGCGGCAGCGTCGGCAACCGCGTGCGCAGGACCGGATTCTTGCGCTTGGGGCGCTCTAGCATCCGACTCAGGTTCCTAATATCGCGGCGCCAGAACCAAGACCGCGGTCGAAGTTGATCATGCCAAAGCCGCTCACCAAGCCGAGTGTCGCATCCTTCACCTGCCGTCCCTCGGCCTGGCGCGTGAGCTGGCGCAAGGTCTCGACCATGCCAAGTGAGCCGCCGGCAGCGCCGGCCTGGCCGACGGAAAGCTGGCCGCCGGAAGTGTTCACGGGGAACGAGCCGTCCCACGTGAATGTTTCTTTGCGGATGAAGGCAGGGCCTTCACCCTTGGCACAGAAGCCGAGGTCTTCGATCTGCATGAGCGAGATCACCGGGTAATCGTCGTAGGTCTGGACGAAGTCCATGTCCTGCGGCCCCGCGCCCGCCTGCTCATAGAGATCCGACCGGTCGAGCGCCCAGCCGGCGCGCATCTGCACCGGATCTGAGGCGAACGCGTTGTGCCGCTCGATGGTGCCCAGCAAGCGCGCGTACGGCAGCTTCAGCGCCTTCGCGCGCTCCTCCGTCAGCACCAGAAAGCCGTCGGCTCCGGCGCAGGGCATGACGCAGTCGAAAAGACGCAGCGGCTCGGCGATGGGCCGCGCGGCGAGGTACTGCTCCAAGGTGAGCGGCTTCTTGAACAGCGCATGCTCGAATTTCAGAGCATTGGCGCGCTGGGCCACGCAGAGCTTGCCGAAATCCTCCCGCGTCGCGCCGTAGGTACGCATGTAATACGCGGTGAGGAAGGCGAAGCTCGCGTTCGGCCCGCCGGCGCCGTAGGGATACACCGCGTCGCGGGCGAACTGGCTGAAGTTGGCGAGGGTCAGCCGGAATG
>VBCP01000190.1 GCA_005888925.1 Betaproteobacteria bacterium
TCGAGCAGTAGAACTGGAACGCCTCGGCGAGCGACGAGGACGGCGTGATCGGGTACCAGGCGCACACGGTGGCGCCGCCGTAGACGCAGCCGAGCGCCGCGGCCGCGTTGCCTTCGATGAAGATCTTCTCGCCGACGTTGTAGGCCCGCTTCACCTTCAGGCCGAGCGCGTCCTTCAGGTTCTGGCGCGCGTAGTTGAGGCCGAGCTGGAGCGCGTTCAGGTTCGGCTTGAGCAACTTCTCCTTACCTTTGTATTGCTCGCCGATCAGCTCGGCGATCACCTCGGGCTCGATGCCGAGCAGGCCGGCGAGCGCGCCGACGTAGATGATGTTCTTGAAGAGCTGGCGCTCGCGCGAGTCGGTGTAGGTGGCGTTCGTTATTTCCGTGAGCGGCATGCCGATCACGTTGATGTCGTCGCGGAACTTCGACGGCGGCAGCGCCTTGGTGTTGTCGTAGAAGAGGTAGCCGCCCGGGTCGATCTCCTGCACGTCCTGGGTCCAGGTCTGCGGATTCATCGCCACCATCAGGTCGACGCCGCCGCGGCGGCCGAGGTGCCCCTTCTCGGTCACTCTGACCTCATACCAGGTGGGCAGGCCCTGGATGTTCGACGGGAAGATGTTCCGGGGCGACACCGGGATGCCCATCCGGAGGAACGACTTGGCGAAGAGCTCGTTGGCGGACGCGGAGCCGGAGCCGTTGACGTTGGCGAACTTGACGACGAAATCGTTGAGCGATTCGATGCGTTTTGTTGTGGTGGCGCTCATGTTCCTATATGCGTCTAGTTTTTGTAGGAGGGGTCTTTCGCTTCGATCTTGCGGACCAGCGCGTCGAACTCGAGCTCGCCGAGGCCCGCCTGGTCGGTGAGGAACTCCTCGCCCATCTGGTAGGAGGCTTCGCACACCGCGGCGGACGGCAGTCGCAATTTGGCCGACTGCGCGGCGAGCTGGATCTCGCAGGCGCGGTTCAGGCGCCAGAAGCGGATGAAGGCCTCGGGGATCATCTCGCCGATGGTGAGGAGGCCGTGGTTGCGCAGGATGAGCGCATCGTTCTTGGCAAAGCTCTGGGCGAGGCGCGCGCGCTCGTCGAGCCGCATGCTCGGGCCTTCGAAGTCGTGGTAGCTCACGCGCTGCCAGAAGTTGTGCGAGTACATGTGCACCGGCAGCAGGCCCTCGTCCTGCCCCGCCACCGCCATGCCGGCGAGCGTGTGCATGTGCCAGACGCAGCCGGCGTTGGGGCGCGCCATGTGGATCGCGCTATGGATGATGAAGCCGGCCTTGTTCGCCTTGTGCATCTGCGGCGTGACGGGATTGCCCTCGACGTCGATCTTCACCAGATTCGACGCCGTGACCTCGTCGAAGCGCAGGCCGTACGGGTTGATGAGGAAGTGGTGCTCGCGTCCCGGGATGCGCGCGCTGATGTGCGTGTAGATCAGCTCCGACCAGCCGAGCTTGTCGGCGACGCGGTAGGCGGCGGCCAACTGGACACGCAGCGCCCGCTCGACGGAATTCGGGGACGGAGCCCGATCTCCAGCGACGCGGAGCTTACGCCCGCGTCCGTCATCTGGATCAGGTACTTCTGCATGTCCCAGGCGCCGGTCGGGCAGCGCTCGGCGCAAAGGCCGCAGTGCAGGCAGACGTCCTCGTCCTTCACCATGACGCGCGCGGTTTTCAGCGGGCCCGAGACGTAAAGATCCTGCGTCAGATCCTTCGCCGGCGCGTTGAGCCGCGTGCGCAGGTCTTTCTCCTCGCCGTTGGCGACGAAGCTGATGCAGTCCATCGGGCAGATGTCGACGCAGGCGTCGCACTCGATGCACAGGCGGTCGGTGAACACGGTCTGCACGTCGCAGTTCAGGCAGCGCTGCGCTTCCTTCCACGCCGTGGCGACGTCGAAGCCGAGCTCGACCTCCATCTTCACGTTCTTCAGCGTCGCCTTGACGTCGGCCCACGGCACCTTGTAGCGCGTGTCGCCGGCGATCTCGTTGTCGTAGCTCCACTCGTGGATGCCCATCTTCTGCGAGAGCACGGTGACATCAATCGAGATCGCGGCATCGTGCCCGTGCGCCACCGCCCAGATGATGTTCTTCGGGCCGAAGGCCGAGTCGCCGCCGAAGAAGATGTGCGGCACGCTCGCCTGGAAGGTCGCCTTGTTGAGGACCGGCAGCCCCCATTTGTCGAACTCGATGCCGGTGTCGCGCTCGATCCAGGGGAAGGAATTCTCCTGGCCGACGGCGACCAGCACGTCGTCGCACTCGAAGAACTGGTCGGGCTCGCCGGTGGGCACCAGCTCGCGCTTGCCCTTGGCGTCGTACACGGCCTTCACTTTCTGGAAGGTCATGCCGGCCAGCTTTTCTTTTTGCAGGACAAAACTCTTCGGCACCATGAAGTTGAGGATCGGAATGCCCTCGTGCGCCGCGTCTTCCTTCTCCCAGGGGCTCGCCTTCATCTCGTCGAAGCCCGAGCGCACGATGACTTTTACATCGTCGCCGCCGATGCGCTTCGAGGTGCGGCAGCAGTCCATCGCGGTGTTGCCGCCGCCGAGCACGATGACGCGCTTACCGATCTTGGTGGTGTGGCCGAAGGACACCGACGAAAGCCAGTCGATGCCGATGTGGATGTTGGCCGCGCCTTCCTTGCGCCCGGGGATGTCGAGGTCGCGCCCGCGCGGCGCGCCGCTGCCGACGAAGATGGCGTCGTACCCTTCGGCCATCAGCGCTTTCATGGAGTCGATCTTGCGCTGCTTGAAATGGACGCCCAGATCGAGTATGTAGTTGACCTCCTCGTCGATCACTTCCAGCGGCAGGCGGAAGCGCGGGATCTGCGACCAGATCATGCCGCCGGCGCGCGGGTCAATGAGGCGGGGCCGGCGCCGATGCAGACAATGCGCTTGCCATTTTTCTTCTTCGCGGGGCGCGGCATGTGCTTCTTGATCTCGTCGACGTCCTTGTAGTCGGCGGCGACGCGCTTGAGCCGGCAGATGGCGACGGGCTCGGGCTTGGGCTGGTTCTCTTCCTCGACGCGGCCGCGGCGGCAGGCGGGCTCGCACGGGCGATCGCAGGTGCGGCCCAAAATTCCGGGGAAGACGTTCGAGTTCCAGTTGACCATGTAGGCGTCGGAATAACGCCCGGCGGCGATCAAGCGGATGTATTCGGGAACCGGCGTGTGGGAGGGACACGCCCACTGGCAATCGACGACTTTATGGAAGTAGTCG
>VBCP01000194.1 GCA_005888925.1 Betaproteobacteria bacterium
GATCACCGTGTGCCCGCCACGCTCCAGAATCTTGCCGATCACCTCGCGATTCGTCGGATTATCGTCGGCGACTAGGACCTGGAGCTTGCGCGCGGCCGATCCGCGTCGCGCATAGTCCTGCAAACGCACCACGCCTTCTCGCAGCTCATCGTGGGCCGAGACCGAATGCAGGACATTGAACAGCAAGCGCTTGTCGACCGGTAGCTCGAGCATCGCCCCGAACCCGGAAGCGAGCGCCTCAAGACGGCGCACGTGCCGGTCCTGCGGCACCGCGAATACGAGGGGGGGCACCGGATCGGGCACCGCTCGCCGAAAGCGTTGTGCGAGCTTCAAGTCCTCGCCGGTGCCATAAATCAGGACGCCGTGGTAGGGCTTGGCGAGGCTGATCTCGGCGATCACCCGCGCCACGCCATCGTCGAGATTGGCGGCGGGCACGGCGATCGCGCCCCAGCCGGTCAGCGCTTGCTCCAGCGACTGGCGTTCGCCAGCGGGGAAGCCGACCATCAGCACGCGGGCGCCGGCGAGCTCCCCGGTGCCGATACCGGGACGCTCGGGCTGCTTCTCGAGTTCGAGCTCGGCCCAGAAGGTACTGCCAAGTCCGACGGCGCTTTCCAGACCAATCTTGCCGCCCATAAGCCGCACGAGCTGCTTCGCTATCGTGGTGCCCAACCCAGTGCCGCCGAATCGCCGAGTCGTGGACTGGTCCGCTTGCGTGAAGCTGTCGAAGATGCGCGCCTGCGCGTCGGGCGCAATACCCATTCCGGTGTCGCGAATCGAGAACTTGAGGCGCACCGCTTTAGCGGTTTCCGCCTGTGCGGAGACGTGTACGGTTACGCTGCCGCGCTCGGTAAATTTCACGGCATTGCCGATGAGATTGATCAGCACCTGGCGCAGGTGGTGCGGGTCGCCGCGCACCGCGGGTGGGACCTCGGGCATGATCGAAACGACGAAATCCAGGCCCTTCGCCGTGGCCTGTGCCGCGAGAATGCGGCACGTGCTGTTGACCAGCGCATGCAGGTCGAAGTCGGTCTTTTCCAATACGAGTTTGCCCGCCTCGATTTTCGAGAAGTCGAGCACGTCCTCCACGAGACTCAGCATGACGCGCGACGAGCTACGCAACGTTTGCAACATATCGGCCTGCTCGCGGCTGAGCGTCGTATCGCGCAGCAGGTCCGACATCCCGATGATGGCATTGAGCGGCGTGCGCATCTCGTGGCTCACCACCGAAACGAAGCGCCGCTTTGCCTGGTTTGCCGCCTCGGCATGCGCCAGCGCATCAAAGAGCTTTGTCACCAGCGAGCGCACATAGAGGCTAAGCAGAATGAAGCCGACGAGGAGGCCATATCCGAGGGTCAGATGAGCCTGCCAGAACGAGTTCAGGCGCAGCACTGTTAGGAAGCCGGCGACGCCTATCCCGAGCGATATAAGCAGATAGCTCGCACCGAACCGAAAGCCGTTTGCCAGCGTGACCCATACGTACATCAGGAGCAGCGGGGCCGCGCGCTCGCCGAAGAGCACCATGTAGCACGTGACGGTGGCAAAGTCGCCGGCCATCGCCAGCACCCGGCGCGCCGGCGACTTGCCGGGCGAATAAAGGATGCGAAGCAGCACCGAGAGGCTCAGCGCGAAATGCGCCCCGCCGACGTAGAGGATTAGGTCCCGTCCTGGCCCGGACGCGCCGGGGAGCAGGTACAGCACCAGCAGGAGCGTAATGACCACCCGAACCAGCGCCTGCTCATGCTCGGTATCGGGCCGAGCGGCGAAGCGCGCGCGCAGCCGCTCGAGCGCGCCGCGCAGGCCGGACGTCAGTGCGTTTGCAACGGATCGCGCCATTCGTTCTGGATCTGGGTGACTTCCTTCTTCATGCCGTCAAACGCCTCGACCAGGCGCGCGTCGAAGTGTCGCCCCGCCTGGCTGGTGACGTACTCGAAGGCCTGCGCGCTGGTCCAGGCCTTCTTGTAGGGCCGCAGCGAGGTGAGCGCGTCATAGACGTCCGCCACCGCGACGATGCGCGCGCACAGCGGAATATGGTCGCCCACCAGCCCGTTCGGATAGCCCGAACCGTCGTATTTCTCGTGATGACCGAGCGCGATCAGCGCGCCCATGCGCACGTATTTCGATGCGCTGCCCTTGAGGATCTCGTGGCCGATGACCGGATGGCGGCGCATCACCTCCCATTCGACCGCGTCGAGCTTGTCGGGCTTGAGCAGGATCTGGTCGGGAATGCCGATCTTGCCGATGTCGTGCAGCGGCGCGGCGAGCTCGACCGTCTCCGCCTCGTCGTGCTCCAGGCCGAGCGCGTTGGCGATGAGCCGCGAATAGCGCGACATGCGGATCAGGTGATAGCCCGTCTCCTCGTCGCGGAACTCGCCGGCGCGGGCGAGCCGCAG
>VBCP01000191.1 GCA_005888925.1 Betaproteobacteria bacterium
CTTACGTCGGCATGCCCAACATCCTTGCCGGCGAGCGCTTGGTGCCGGAGCTGCTGCAGGACCAGGCCACGCCAGCAAACCTGGCGGGCGCACTGCTGACATTGCTGCGCGACACAGCGGCGCAGCACCGCCAGGTCGAGCGCTTCCGCGAATTCCACCAGCTGCTGCGCCAGAACACCGCGGAGAAGGCCGCCGATGCCGTCCTCAGCGTCCTCAAATAGCGTGCCGAATCGATCCCTAGTGTGCGGCGTCGACGAAGCCGGCCGCGGGCCGCTCGCCGGCCCGGTGTATGCCGGCGCCGTGATCCTCGACCCGGCGCGCCGCATCAACGGCCTTGCCGACTCCAAAGTGCTGACGGCCGAGCGGCGCGAAGTGCTCGCCGCGCGCATCAAGCAGCGCGCCATCGCCTGGGCGGTGGCCTTCGCCAGCGTCGAGGAGATCGACCGCTTCAACATCTTCCACGCCTCGATGCTCGCGATGCGGCGCGCCGTCGCGGCGCTCCCGATCCAGCCGAGCGAAGCGCTCATTGACGGCAACTCCTGCCCGCCGGGCCTCGGCTGCCCGGCGCGCGCGATCGTCGACGGCGACGCGAGCGAGCGGCCGATTTCCGCCGCCTCAATCCTCGCCAAGACTGCGCGCGACGCCGAGATGACGGCGCTGCACGACCGTTATCCGCAGTACGGCTTCGACAAGCACAAGGGCTACGCCACGGCCGAGCATCTCGAGGCGCTCGGGCGCGCCGGCCCCTGCGAGATCCACCGGCGCAGCTTCTACGCGGTGGGCATCTTCTTCCAGGGCGATCTCTTTGCGGAGAGCTGGAACGCGATGGCCGAGCGGCTGCGCATCCGCAGCTACCGCATGTGCTGCGACGCGGTGAAGCTCACCATGGGTCAGCGCGTTCCCATCAAGCAATTCGACCAGCAGCGCCGCCGGCTGCAGCGCACCTATGCCGACGTGCGCACCGCAAGCGATGCGGCCGGTCACGTCGACCTGGTGGACGACCTGCTGCGCAAGGCAAGGCTGGAACTCCGCAGCAAGCGCAACTGATCCGGTCGAAAGACAACGCGCAGGTCAAACGCTGGGCCAAGCTCATGCGCGACGGCCGCCTGCGGCGGGCCGAGCGCCGCGTGGTGGTCGAGGGCCCGCATCTCGTCGCCGCGGCTCTAGCAGCCGGCCTCAAGCCCATCGCCATCCTCGGCACGGAAGCCGCGCTCGCCAAGCCCGAGGTGGCCTCGCTCGTGCGCCAGTCGAAGCTCACCCCGGTCGTCCTTTCGCCCGCGGTTTTCCGCGCCATCGCCGACGCCGAGACGCCGCCGGGCATCGCCGCCGAACTTCCGCTCCCGGACGTGCAGCGTCCCGGCCCATCGGTGTTTCTCGAGGGCGTGCAGGATGCCGGCAACGTCGGCGCGATCATCCGCAGCGCCGCCGCCTTCGGCGCCGGCGCGCTGATCGTCGACCGGCAGTGCGCCGATCCCTGGTCGCCGAAGGTGTTGCGCGCCGGGATGGGCGGCCACTTTGCCATCGGCATCCGGCAGGTGGACGACCTCGGCGCCGCCATCGCCGCCTTCGGCGGCAGGATCATTTGCACGGTGGTACACGGCGGCCGGCCGTTGCGCGCGGCCGACCTGTCGGGCCGCGTTGCCTGGGCGTTTGGCGCCGAGGGCGCTGGACTGAGCGCAGGCATCCTGTCCGGAGCGAGCGAGCGCGTCACCATTCCGATGGCCGGGGGCGAGTCGCTCAACGTCGCCGCGGCGGCGGCGATCTGTCTCTATGAGGCCTTTAGTAGACCTGGCGGTGGATCCTGAGCTCGCGCAGTATGGTGGTGGCGATCTCCTCGATCGACTTGCTGGTCGAGTTGATGCTGTGGATGCCTTCGCGCCGCATCAGGGTCTCGGCTTCCTCGACCTCGTAGCGGCAGTTGTCGAGCGCCGCATAGCGGCTGTCGGGCCGGCGTTCCTTGCGGATTTCGTGCAGCCGCTCGGGAGCGATGGTCAGGCCGAAGAGCTTGGGCTTCTGCGGGCGCAGCGCCTCCGGCAGCTTGGCGCGGTGGAAATCCTCGGGGATCAGGGGGTAGTTGGCGGCCTTGACGCCGAACTGCAGCGCGAGATATAGGCTGGTCGGCGTCTTGCCGCTGCGCGACACACCGATCAGGATCACGTCGGCCTGCCCCAGCTCGCGGTGCGAAGCGCCATCGTCGTGCGCCATGGCGAAATTGATCGCTTCCATGCGCTGCTGGTATTCCTTCTTGTCCATGGCGCTGTGCGAGCGTCCGATCGTATGGCTCGATTTCACGCCAAGCCCCGCTTCGAGCGGGTCGATGAAGGTCTCGAAGAAATCCACGAACAGCGCATTCGCGCGCCGGATTACCCCGCGCACGTCCTGATTGACCAGCGTCGAGAAGACCACCGGCTGGCCATTGCCGGTCGCGGCTTCGGCCTCGATGCGCGCGAGGCAATCCTCGGCTTTCTCGGCGCTGTCGACGAAGGGCAGGGTGACTTGATTGAACTCCATGCCTTCGAACTGGGTCAGCAGGCTGTGGCCGAGCATCTGCGCCGTGATGCCCGTGCCATCGGAAACGAAGAACACCGTGCGGCGCTGCGTCATGGATAAAATACTAGGCTAATGCGCGTAGCGTGGCTAAAAGATCTGCGGCTCGCAGATCTCCCGCAGGTCGGCGGCAAGAACGCCTCGCTGGGTGAAATGACCGCCGCGCTTTCGGCCGCCGGCATCCGCGTGCCCGGCGGCTTCGCCACCACCGCCGATGCCTTCCGCGAGTTCCTCGCCGCCGATGGGCTCGACCGGCGTATCGACCAGAAGCTGAAAAGCCTCGACTGCGACGACGTCAATGCACTCGCGGCCTGCGGCAAGGAGATCCGCTCCTGGATCGACAAGGCCCCGTTCCCTACCGAACTTGAACGAGACATTCGTTCTTATTATCAGAAGCTTGAATCTCAAACCTCAGGTGATGCCTCATTCGCCGTGCGCTCCTCGGCGACGGCGGAAGATCTGCCCGAAGCGTCCTTCGCCGGCCAGCAGGAAACCTTCCTTAACATCCGCGGCGCGGACAACGTGCTCGCGGCGATGCGGCACGTGTTCGCTTCGCTTTATAACGACCGCGCCATCTCCTATCGGGTGCACCAGGGATTCGCCCATGCCGACGTGGCGCTCTCGGCGGCGGTGCAGCAGATGGTACGCAGCGACCTCGGCTCGAGCGGCGTCCTCTTCACGCTGGACACCGAATCGGGCTTCCGCGATGTGGTGTTCATCACCTCGTCCTACGGCTTGGGCGAGATGATCGTCCAGGGCGCCGTCAACCCGGACGAGTTCTACGTCCACAAGCCGCTGCTCGAGCGCGGCAAGCCCGCCATCGTGCGCCGCGCCCTGGGCTCCAAGCTGCAGAAAATGGTCTTTGGCAGCTCGCGCGAGGCCGGCAAGTCGACCCGCACGATCGATGTGCCCGAGGCCGAACGCCATCGTTTCTCGCTGACGGACGCCGAAGTGCTGGAGCTTGCCCGCTACGCGGTCGCGATCGAGCGCCACTACGGCCGGCCGATGGACATCGAGTGGGGCAAGGACGGCAACGACGGCAAGCTCTACATCCTGCAGGCGCGCCCCGAGACCGTGAAGTCGCGCAAGCGCGATGTCGAGGAGCGCTTCGCGCTGAAGGGCAGCTCGCGCGTGCTGGTGACCGGCCGCGCCATAGGCCACAAGATCGGCAGCGGCACGGTGCGCATCGTGCCCGACGCGTCGCAGATGTCGCGCGTGAAGCAGGGCGACGTGCTCGTCACGGACATGACCGACCCGAACTGGGAGCCGGTGATGAAGCTCGCGGCGGCGATCATCACCAACCGCGGCGGGCGCACCTGCCACGCGGCGATCATCGCGCGCGAGCTCGGCATTCCGGCCGTCGTCGGCTGCGGCGACGCCACCGACCGGCTGAAGGACGGCCAGGCGGTGACCGTCTCCTGCGCCGAGGGCGACACCGGCAGCGTGTTCGACGGCCTGCTGCCCTTCGAGGTCTCGAGCCGCGAGCGCGGCGAGATGCCGCGCATCCCGGTCAAGATCGCGATGAACGTCGGCAACCCGCAGCTCGCCTTTGAATTCGCGCAGCTGCCCAATGCCGGCGTCGGCCTGGCGCGCCTCGAATTCATCATCAACAACGAGATCGGCGTGCATCCGCGCGCCTGCCTCGACTATCCGAAGCTCGAAGGGACGCTCAAGCGCAAGGTGGAGGAGGCGACGCGGGGGTATCCAGACCCGCGAACCTTCTTCATCGAGAAAATGGTGGAAGGCGTCGCCACCATCGCCGCGGCCTTCTGGCCGAAGCCGGTGATCGTGCGCCTGTCGGACTTCAAGTCGAACGAATACCGCAAGCTGCTCGGCGGCGAGCGCTACGAGCCCGACGAAGAGAACCCGATGCTCGGCTTCCGCGGCGCCGCGCGCTACATCGCGCCGAGCTTCCGCGAATGCTTCGAGCTCGAGTGCGTGGCGCTGCGCAAGGTGCGCGAGACGCTCGGGCTCACCAACGTCGAGCTGATGGTGCCTTTCGTGCGTACGCTGGGCGAAGCGAAGCAGGTTTTGGCGTCGATGGAAAACCACGGCCTGAAGCGCGGCAGCAACGGCCTGCGCATCGTCATGATGTGCGAGCTGCCCTCGAACGCCGTGCTGGCCGAGCAGTTCCTCGAGCTGTTCGACGGCTTCTCCATCGGCTCGAACGACCTCACGCAGCTGACCCTGGGCCTGGACCGCGACTCGGGCCTGGTGGCGGAGACCTTCGACGAGCGCGACGCGGCGGTGAAGGTGATGCTCGCGATGGCG
Organism: Betaproteobacteria bacterium; assembly: GCA_005888925.1. Lineage (GTDB taxonomy): Bacteria > Pseudomonadota > Gammaproteobacteria > Burkholderiales > SG8-39 > SCGC-AG-212-J23. The sequence continues at coordinate 4,819 of VBCP01000191.1, forward strand.
ATCCGCGCCTGCCGCAAGCAGGGCAAATACGTCGGCATCTGCGGCCAGGGTCCTTCCGATCACCCCGATCTCGCCCGCTGGCTGATGGAGCAGGGCATCGAGAGCCTGTCGCTCAACCCGGATACGGTGGTCGCGACCTGGATGGCGCTCGCAGAACCCCCACCTCCGGCGAAAAAATCAGCGACTGCGTAGCAGGCGCTGCTTCTCCCGATTCCATTCCTTTTCGCGCTGGTCGGCGCGCTTGTCGTGCTGCAGCTTGCCGCGGGCAAGCGCCACTTCCAGCTTGATGCGGCTTTTCGCGTAATGCAGATTGAGCGGGATCAGCGAATAGCCGCGCTGCTCGACCTTGCCGATCAGGCGCCGGATCTCCTCCGCGTGCATCAGGAGCTTGCGCGTGCGCGTCGGATCGGGGACGTAATGCGTCGACACGGTGGGCAGGGGGCTGATGTGGGCGCCGATGAGGTACAGTTCCGCGCCGCGCACCATCACGTAGCCCTCGCCGATCTGCGCGCGCCCGGCGCGGATCGCCTTCACCTCCCAGCCCTGCAGCGCGAGCCCCGCCTCGTAGCGCTCCTCGATGAAATAATCGTGGGACGCCTTGCGGTTGTCGACTATGGACATGAAGAATTTTAGTGCATGAAGGAGATCGCCCGATCGGCGATCGTCGAGCACTCCGCCGCGCAGATGTATGCGCTGGTCGACGACATCGAGGCGTATCCGCGGTTCTTGCCGTGGTGCCTGGAGGCACGCGCCGAGCCGCTCGGCGACAAGAAGCGCGCGACGCTCACCGTCGGCCTGCGTGGCATCCGGCAGTCGTTCACTACGCTGAACGACAACCGCCCCGCCGAGACCATCGACATGCGCCTCGTGGTGGGCCCCTTCAAGCATTTTTCGGCAGCCTGGCGCTTCGCGCCGCTCTCCGAGCGCGCCTGCGAGATCGCGTTCTCCGTGCGCTACGAGTTCGCGAGCCGCGCGCTAAGCAAGCTGCTCGAGCCGCTGTTCGACGAGATTGCCGACACGATGGTCGACGCGTTCAAGCGCCGCGCGGACGAGCTGCATGGCGACCATCCGCGTTGAAGTGGTGTACGCGCGCCCCGAGGGCGCAGACGCCGTCACGGTGCGCCTGGCGTCCGACGCGACGGTCGCGGACGCGCTCGTCGCCTCGGGAATCCTGCAGCGCCATCCCGAGGCTCTGGGCAGCAAGGTCGGCATCTTCGGCAAGCTGGTAGCGCACGACGTCCGCATTGCCGATGGCGACCGGGTCGAGATTTACCGACCGCTCGCGATCGATCCGAAGGAAGCGCGCCGCGCGCGGGCGAAGCAAAGCAAAGCCGCTAGAGCCCGTCGGAAGCGCGTACGATGACCCGCTGACAAAGGCGGACAAATGTCGACATCACTCGTCGCAGCACTCTTCTCTTCCGTCCTGATCTCGCTGCTCGCATTGCCTGCAGTCGCTGCACAACAGGGCTGCAACGATGAGCTCATCATGAAAGCGCGCGGCGGTTGGAAGAAAGGTGCTGATGGGAACATGCGGCCGGGCCCGGAGGCCGCTCAGGCCATCATCCGCATCGATCGATTCAGCCAACTGCTACAAGCCGCCTACCCCGAGCCGAAGGGAATACAGGCCAGATGGTATCGAGAGCTGAGCGACAAACCGTCCGGGGCAGGAGATCCGATGCCCTATCAGCTGACTGCAATGTTCCTTACGTATGACTGTAATCCCGCCTCTCCAACGCTGTTGAGCTTGGCCGGCGAAACGGCCGCATGGTTTTATGTGTTTGCCAACCATTTGAACTGGTTCGCCGAAGAGAAGACGTTCTTTACCATCGCCAAAAATCCCGCTTACATGCTCACAAGGAAGGTGGGGGAATTCAAAGGCTATCCGCTCTACGAAGGAATACATAATGCGACGCGCAATACCGGCACCACGTACTCCCGCGCCATCATCATCACGCGGCCCGGTCAATCGCCTTATGTTCCTGTCACCAAGCAGCAGTTCCTGCGTGTATCACTGACGCACTACGAGAAGGAAAAAGTACGGAGTTTGGCGGCATTTGAAGGGCCTTACCCTGGAAGTAACGCGATGAAGGAGCAATGGATGCAGCGTACGAGCAAGTCCTTTGACGACCGCATGAAACCCGCGCAGGAGCTGCTGGGCAAGCTGAGCGAAGAAGAAGCTAGGCAACCGGCTATCGTGGACTACAAGAATTATCTGGAGTTCACCTCATTTACGACGGAAGAAAAAGGCGGCCAGATGCTGGTACGGCGCAATCCGGATTACTTTGACGCGAAACTGCCGGGATACGTCCCGCAGTTTTTCGTGGTGTATTGGCGATGGTACAAAGGAAAGCCGGAAGAAAATTTCAAGAGCGAATTGGAAGCGAAGCTGGACTTCACGGCTTTGCAGCAAATGATCGACCAATGATCTAGGCGCTGAACCTCGTCGCCTGGGCCGAAAACCGCCTTAGGCTACTACTTGCACCACTCGCTGACCGCCTTCTGCGCGCGCTCGGTGTCTCGCACTCGTTGGCCATCGTCGAGGAAAGCTCGCTCGCCAGCGGCATTCGTCGTCGCGATGCGCTGCCCGCTCTGCAGCTGGCGCAAGCTGAGTTGCGCCTGCTCGCAGCTCTGGCGCTTCGCATCGGCCGCCGCGCGCTCCTTCGCCGCCTTCTCTTCCTGTTCTTCGCGCTCGCGCTGGCGCTTCTGAAAGGCCGCTTCCGGCGTGAGCGCTTTGTCCTTCGATGCGGCGGCGGGCGGCTGCGGCGCGGCGGGCGGCGGCTTGAGCGGTGTCGCACTGACGCCGGGCGGCGGTGCATCGCCGTAGCGAACCTTGCCGTCCGCATCGATCCACTTGTATTGCTGAGCCGCCGCTGCGCCGGTGAAGGCGAGCGCGGCCAATAGCACGATGAGCGGGTTCATAGGCGAGCAACGCTCGAGCCGGCCACGCGATGACACGCGTATAATGCTGCTTTGCGAGAACGATCCATGCGGGTGATCCAGAAGGCGCTGACCTTCGACGATGTCCTCCTCCTTCCCGCCCACTCGCGCATTCTGCCGCGCGACGCTTCGCTAAAGACCCGCCTTAGCCGCAAGCTGGAACTGAACATCCCGCTCGTCTCGGCGGCCATGGACACGGTGACCGAGGCGCGCCTGGCGATCGCCATCGCGCAGGAAGGCGGCATCGGCATCATCCACAAGAACCTGACGCCACAGGGCCAGGCGGCCGAAGTGGCGAAGGTGAAGCGCTTCGAGTCGGGCGTGCTGCGCGATCCGATGACGATACCGCCCGAGATGACCGTGCGGCAGGTGATGGAGCTGCAGCGCAGCC
>VBCP01000192.1 GCA_005888925.1 Betaproteobacteria bacterium
GGACCGCCTCGAGCGTCGCCTGATCCAGCTGCGCATCGAGCGCGAGGCGGTGAAGAAGGAGACCGACGAGGCCTCGCGCAAGCGCCTCGAGCTGATCGAGGCCGAGATCAAGCGGCTGGAAAAGGAGTATTCCGACCTCGAAGAGGAATGGAAGGCCGAGAAGGCCGCGGTGCAGGGCAGCCAGCACATCAAGGAAGAGATCGAGAAGCTGCGCCTGCAGATGGACGAGGCGAAGCGCAAGGGCGACTGGCAGAAGATGTCCGAGATCCAGTACGGCCGCCTGCCGCAGCTCGAGGCGCAGCTCAAGGCCGCCGAGAAGAAGCCGGTGAAGGCGAAGCTGCTGCGCACGCAGGTCGGCGCGGAGGAGATCGCCGAGGTGGTGTCGCGCGCCACCGGCATCCCGGTGTCGAAGATGATGCAGGGGGAGCGCGAGAAGCTGATCAAGATGGAAGAGAAGCTCCACGAGCGCGTCGTCGGCCAGGACGAGGCGGTGCGCGTCGTGTCGGACGCGATCCGGCGCTCGCGATCTGGGCTGTCCGATCCCAATCGGCCTTACGGCAGTTTTCTATTCCTCGGGCCCACCGGCGTCGGCAAGACCGAGCTGTGCAAGGCGCTAGCGGCGTTCCTGTTCGACTCCGAGGACCATCTCATCCGCATCGACATGTCCGAGTACATGGAGAAGCATTCGGTCGCGCGTCTCATCGGCGCGCCGCCGGGCTATGTCGGCTACGACGAGGGCGGGCAGCTCACCGAGCAGGTGCGCCGCAAGCCTTACTCAGTGATCCTGTTCGACGAGGTGGAGAAGGCCCATCCGGACGTGTTCAACGCGCTGCTCCAGGTCCTGGACGATGGCCGCCTGACGGACGGCCAGGGGCGCACCGTGGACTTCAAGAACACGGTGCTGGTCATGACTTCCAACCTCGGCTCGCAGATGATCCAGAGCATGGCCGGCAGCGACTACCAGGTCGTCAAGCTCGCGGTGATGGGCGAGGTCAAGACCCATTTCCGGCCGGAGTTCGTCAACCGCATCGACGAGATCGTGGTGTTCCACGCGCTCGCCGAGGACGAGATCAAGTCGATCGCGCGCATCCAGCTCAATACGCTGAAGGCGCGGCTCGCGCGCATGGACTACGGCTTCCAGATCTCGGATGCCGCGGTGAGCGAGCTCGCCAAGGTCGGCTTCGACCCGGTCTACGGCGCGCGCCCGCTAAAGCGTGCGATCCAGTCGGAGGTCGAGAACCCGCTCGCGAAAGCGGTGCTCGAAGGCCGCTTCGCGCCGAAGGACACGATCTACGTCGACTGGCGCGGCGGCAGGATGGCGTTCGACAAGGCGCCGCGAAAAGCTGCCGCGTAACCCATAAAGGGGGTCAGAGCAATTTCCCCGTAACAGTTGTTTCAGGAAAATTGCTCTGACCCCTTTTTGTTTTTATTGACCTGCGAGCTTGGCGAGGGTCGCGTACGGCGCGACGGACCCGTGGCCGCCGGCGAAGCGCTCGGGCTGAATCCCCGTGCGAGTCACGGTCCTCACCACGGAGATGAGCCCGGGGTTCGGCTTGTCCGGCAGCGGCGGGCCCGGCGTCCAGACGTCGGTGACGAAGCCGAGTTTCGCATCAGGGACGTAGGCCATGAGCAGGCCCTTGGCGTGCGGGTTGTCTTGCATCGCATACGCGATGACTTGACGCCCCTTCGAGTCGCTCATGACGTGGCTTTCCGGCACCTCGAGGATCTGCACGGCGCTGAAATCGAGCGGCTTCATGTCCGGGTTGCGCTGCATTGGCGACGCTAGCGCTTTGCGGTAATGCGGTGCGGCGCCCTGGCCCACGACCAGCACGGCGCCTTCGGCGAGCACGCCGCGCATCCCGCCGGCATGGTCCATGTGGTGATGCGTCAGGACGAGCCATTTGATCGGCTTGCCGGGGAAGCGCTGTCTTGCGGTGTTCACCACCCACATCGACTGCGCATCGCTGACCGGCGCGTCGACCATGATCAGGTGATCGCTCATCTCGACCAGCAGGCTGTTGTGCGTCCCGCCGACGACATGGAACACGCCGGGCGCGAGCTCGTTCAGGCGCAGGCTCTGCGTTGCCCGCGCATCGAAGCTCGTGTTGTCCGAGTCCATGTAGGTGCCGATGAACTGGCGCCGGATCACCCATTGGTAGGGCACGGTGCCGGTCGCGGGCTTGGCGGCATCGGCGCGCAGCTCGGCCGGCACGGTGAACTTGCCCGGATCGATCGCGGGATTCGCCTGGAAATCGGTGAGTTGCACTTCCTGGACCATCCGGCCGTTCAGCTCGTACTTGCGGTTCATCGGAATGCGCACACCGTTAAAGTCGCGCCAGTCCGAGTACACGACGTCGTAGTTCACGTCGCCCCAGATATTGTCGTAGTCGAGGGTGCGCACCCGAACCGGCAGGCCGCTTTTCGGATCGAACGCGACGGTAAAGGGTCCGTAGCCCACTGCCGGGTACGCGGTGCCGCCCACCTCGAGGTCGACGGCCGGCCGCACCTGGCTCGGGTTGTTGCGCATCTCTAGCATCAGGCCGCTCGCCGTCGCGCGCAGCGCTTCGCGCTGGGTCGTGGCGAGGCGCAGGCCGGACATCGAGTGCGCCGGCGGGCTCATCTTCTGGCTCTGCGCGTTGCGACCGTTGGAGTCGACGCCGAGCACGTAGCCCGAGTCCGGCAGCACGATCTCGGTGAACTTGAAGGTGCGCGGCGTCGGATAGGCGAAACGCCGCTCGATGTCCGTGCGGCCGGCGCGCTGCGAACGGTCCTGCAGCACATCGAAGCTCGTCTCGTTGGCGAAGCGCATCTCGCCGCCCGGCATGTCCGACTGCTCGGGCTCCCATTGCTTCGACGTGCCTTTCGCCGAAACCGTCTTGATCGCGGCGAGGCGATCGGCGCCACCCATGGCGTCAACGGCGCGGTTGACCAGGCTTTGCTCCTTGGTCAGCGGGCTTGCGCAGGACAGCAGGGCAAACGTGGAAAGGAAAACGAGCGAGCGCTTCATGGGGTCCTCCTCCCGGGATCAGACGCAGAGCGAACAGCGGCAGTCTGCCACTATTCCGAGCGGACGAGAGCCCGAACCAAGGGCCTGAAAATTGCTGCGGCAGCGCTCATGCCGCGCAAGCGAAACCTGATGCGCGCCGATCGGCTGGGCTATGTGGTCGGCGGCGTCGCTCTGATTGTCTGGGCCTTGCGCCGGCCCGGTCTGTTGCGCGCCGGCGTCGGCGGGCTGGGCGGCTGGCTGCTCTATCAGGCCTATACCGGCAGCAACCCGATGTTCAAGCCGCTGGGCATTCACGTGAACCCGCAGCCGGCGCAACCCCACATTGCCGAGACCCTGGTGGTGGAGGAGGCGGTCACCATCGCGCGGCCGCGCGAAGAGGTGTACGCGTTCTGGCAGCGCAGCGAAAACCTGCCGCTCGCGGCGGAAGGGGAAGTCGAGCTCACGCGAGAGGCCGCGGGCGAGGAGCTCGCCTGGCGCACGATGCGCGCCGAGAAGCTGATGCATTTCGGCTCGCTCACGTTGCGCGACGCGCCGGGGCGGCGCGGCACGATCGTCATGGCGCGGCTCGAGTACGTACCCGCGGGCGGCTCGCTCGGCGCGGTGCTCGCGCGCGTCACCGGCCGCTCGCCGCAGCGGCTGGTCGCCGACTGCCTCCGTCGCGCGCGCGCATTGCTGGAGACCGGGGAGGCGCCCACCACCACGGGGCAGCCCGCGGGCCGCCGCTAGTGCGTGCTGTTTGCTGGCACGACAAGCTCGACGTGCGCGTCGAGTCCGTGCTGGAGCCGAAGATCCTCGATCCGCGCGACGCCAGGCGGCTTCGTGCCCGGCATGGTGAAGGGCGACATCCTCGGCCACGAGTTCATGGGCGAGGTGGTCGAGCTCGGCGCCGCGGTGATCAATCTCAAGCGCGGCGAGCGCGTCGTGGTGCCGTTCCCGATCGCCTGCGGCAACTGCTTCTTCTGCCAGAAGGCGATGTTCTCGCTCTGCGAGAACTCCAATCCCAACGCCGGCATGGCGGAGAAGCTGTGGGGCTACTCGCCGTGCGGCATCTACGGCTACTCGCATCTGCTTGGCGGCTACGCTGGCGGGCAGGCCGAATACGTGCGCGTGCCGTTCGCCGACGTCGGGCCGCTCAGGGTGCCCGACTCGCTGAGCGACGAGCAGGTGCTTTTTCTCTCGGACATCCTGCCCACGGGCTATATGGCGGCGGAGAACTGCGACATCCAGCCGGGAGACACGATCGCGGTGTGGGGCTGCGGCCCGGTCGGCCAGTTCGCGATCGCCTCGGCGCAGCTTCTTGGCGCGGACCGCGTGATCGCGATCGATCGCTTCCCTGAGCGGCTGCGGCTCGCGGCGATGAAGCTCGGCGCCGAGACCATCGACTACAGCGAGGACAACGTGCTCGAGGCATTGAAGGAGCTGACCGGCGGACGCGGCCCCGATGCCTGCATCGACGCCGTCGGCATGGAAGCGCACGCCTACCACGACATCGCCTACGCCTACGACCGGATGAAGCAGGCGATGCTGCTGGAATCCGACCGGCCGGTCGCGCTGCGCGAGGCGATCATGGCCTGCCGTAGCGGCGGCACCATCTCGGTGGCCGGCGTCTACGGCGGGCTGATCGACAAATTTCCGGCCGGCGCGCTGATGAACCGCTCGCTCACCATCCGCACCGGGCAGACGCACGTGCAGCGCTACATGCGCCTCTTGCTCGCGCGCATCGAAAAAGGGGAGATCGACCCGAGCTTCATCATCACGCACCGCATGAAGCTCGACGAGGCGCCCGCCGCCTATCGCATGTTCCGCGACAAGCAGGACGACTGCATCAAGGTGGTGCTGACTCCGTAGTTCGGGGACAGAGCCCGAACTAATTCCGGGACGGAGCCCGAACTAGCTGGGGCTGAATACGTTGGTCTTTCGCAGATCGAACAATGGCGACTTTAAGTCGCTGCTCGAATTTGAAGGCGATGGAAGCGGAGGTTCGGGCTCCGTCCCTAAACTAGATCGGGCTCCGTCCCCGAACTAGTGCGCGCCGCGGTCGCTCGTGCGCCGCAGCGGGTGGCCGCGCTCGACGCTCGCGCCTTCTTCGCGCGACACGTGCTCCTCGACGGTCTTCTGCAGCTTGTCGGCGCTGCGCCGCAGGCGCTGCACCTCGCGCTCGATCAGCTCGGCGTGCTCGTAGGACGCGCCATAGACTTCCTGCGCCACGCGCTCGGCGGCGCTTTGCGCGAGCCGCAACATCTCGACCAGGTCATTCACCGCGCTGAGCGCGCGGCTGCCGGATTGGGCATCCATCGGGCCAGCATAGTTGGCGCAGGTGAAGCGCTTGGGATTCCGGGTGTGCTCCGGCTAGCGCGTCGTCAGCGGGCGACGACGGCGTAGAACGCAGCCGGCGCCGAGGCGCCGCCGTCCGCCCTGATCCGCTTGCTCGACTGCAGCAGCTCCTCCCACAGGCCCTCGGTGTCCTTGCGGAACACCATGTCGAGGTCGGCGTTCTGCACCGACCAGAGCCCGCGGTCGATCTCGCTTTTCAGCTCGCCCGGCCGCCAGCCGACATAGCCCACGTAGTAGCGCGCCTCGTTGGGCGTCGACTCGATGACGTGGTCGATGGTGTTGGCGCGGAACGCGAGATAGAGGTCCTTCATCAGCGGCACCGAGCCCGCGCCCGGACTGTGATCGGCCTTGACGAGAGCGACCAGCGCGCCGCGCGAGAAGGGCCCGCCGTAGTACACCGGGTCGAGCACCTTCTTGGAGGGCTCGTGCTCCGGGAAGAGGCTGCCGAGCGAGCGGCGCGTCGGCCGGTTGAGGATCACGCCGACATGGCCGCCGTTGGGGGCGGGCGCCGCGATCAGCACGGTCTGGCGGTATTCGAGATCGCGGAACGCCGGATGCGCAATGAGGATCATCGCCTCGTCCTGGGCGAGCGCGGGCGCGGCGAGCACGAAAGCGGCGAGCGCGAGAAGGCTGCGGAGCACGGAAATCATGGCCCAGTATATCGAATGGCCGTAGCCGCGGGTGTCAGCGCGCCGCTACAAACGTAGCGGGGTCCCGCGCTACTCGAGACCCGCGCGCGCGCTCGACGAGCTCGCGCCACATCCCGGTGGTGTCCTTGCGAAACACGAGCTCTTCGGTGGCGCGCAGCACGTACCAGCTGCCGCTCGCCATTTCGGCTTCGAGCTGGCGCGGCGCCCAGCCGGAAAAACCCGCATAAAGCCGCATGCGCGCGCTCGGCTGCGCGACGAGCGGCTCGAGGTTGGCGGGATGCATGCTGAGATAGACCTGCGGCAGCACGCGGAACGCCGCCGCCTTCGGCGGTTCCTCGGAAGCGTACAGCGCGACCACCACCTGGCGCAGCACCGGGCCGCCGGTGTACAGCGGCTCGGTGAGATTTTCCGCACCCGGCCAGCTCGGCGCCACGTCCACCAGCCGCCGCACCGAAGGGCGATTGAGGATCACGCCGACGGTGGCTGCGTCGTCGGTGCGCGCGACGAGCACTACCGTCTCGCTGAAGTTGGGATCCGGCAGACCGGGCTTCGCGACGAGGAGAATGCCGTTGGGCTGCGCCAGCGCCGCGCCCGCCACGCAGGCAAGGAGCAGAAGCGACCAGCGGTTCATGCGCGGCATTATCAGCCGCACGCCTCATCCGTGCCTGCGGTGCTCGCGCCGCGGCAGGACCAGCCAGAGGAAGGCGAAGACGGCGACCAGCGCGATCGCCAGGACCACGGCGAGCGCATCATTTTTGAGCACCACGCTCGCCACGATATACGCGTCGAGGCCGACCGCCAGCGCGAGCGGAAACATTCCCGCGAGCACCATGTTCGACGCCATCCACAGGAAGCGCTCGCTGACTTCCTTGGGCTCGGCCTGGCGATGCAGCGCCGCCGGCGTCATCACCAGCGCCATCGACAGCGTCGTCAGCACGATGGCGACGAGATGCAGCACTTGCTCCGCATGCGAGAGCTTTTCGTCGAAGCCCTGGTTGAACACCGCGATCAGCTGGAAGCCGAAGAGCGCCTGGATCCCCGGCAGCACCATGCGGCATTCCTCGAGCACGTGGGCCGCCGCGGAATCGAGCGAGATCTCTTCCTTCTTGCCGGTGCCGGCAGGCTTGGTGAGCGCCATCCTCATGGCGTAGCAAGGGCTAGTCCTGCCGGGCCAGCGTCCGAAAGGTGATCGAGTAGCGCAGCTCGCGCGTCTCCGGAATGCTGTGCTGCCATTGCCAGCGTGCCGCGCCTTGCATCTGATACGCGGAGCGCGGCGCCAGCTCAAGCACGATGGGCGTGTCCTTTTTTCCTGGAGGGTAGGGGCGCAGCCGCATCCGCGCCCAGCCGCCGAGCGACACGCCGGCGACGCGGCCGAAATCCGGCGCGTCGCGATGCCAGCCGAGCGGCGTGCCGGGACGGTATTCCGTGACGAGCGCTTGCTCGAGCGCCGCCGGCGCGAGGCTCATCCACGCGGCCACCTTAGCGCGCAGCGGCTCGAGAAACGCCGGCGCCGGCGGCGCTTCGCCGAGACGATTGGCGGTGAAGTCGTAGCCGAAGCCGAAGTAGGCGATGCGCCGCCGCGCCGTGTATTGCTTGTATTTCGCCGCCTCGAGTGGCAGCCGCGCGATCTCCTCGAGCAGCGCGCGCTCTTCGTCGGAGCTGATGAAATCCGGCTGGAAGACGAAGCCCTCCGGCAGCGCGCCGTAGTTTTCTCCGAGGGCGCCGAAGAGCTCCGCCTGCCGGCGCTTCACCGCGTGATCGCGGCGAGGAACGCGACGCCGAGCGCGGCCACCGAGAACGCGGCGGCGAGCGCCGTAAACACCAGCACGCGGCGCAACCGCGCCTCGGCGACCTGCGCCGCCTTTTCGAGCGCGACCACCGTGTTCTCGAGCTGCGCCGCGAGCTCCTTCACGTGCGAGGCCTGCTGCGAGACTGCGGACTGCAGCTCGGCGATCTGCTGCTGCATGAGATCGGGCTGGTTCGCCCCCGCCTCAGGCTTGCGCTTGGTGAACGCCGGCTTGGTGGCCGACAGGATGTCGCCGACGTGCGGAATAACCGCCTTGAGCGCCGCCTGTAGCCAGCCCGCCATTAGAGCCTTAGTCCTCTCGCGTCGCCAAAATGTTCAGCCGCCGCTTCCCAGCGGTAAAGCGTAAGCGCCTGGCCGCGATGCAGGATGGTGCCCAGATCCTGCCCGCCGGAGCGCTCGAAGATCTTTCCGGCACGGCCGGTCGTCGCATAAATCGCGCTATGTCCAAGCCCCCTCGCGACGCCGATTCCTGCGCGCACGAGCTGTGCGCCGATGCCGCGATTGCGATGCGAGGCCGCGACATAGAACGCACCGAGCCCCGGGCGGTATTGCGGCAGATCCGTCATCGCGCTCTCGCGCAGAACGATAACCCCGCATGGCGCCCCATCGTCATAGGCGACCAGGCCTATTGGCAAACGCTGCGTGTTCAGGCACTCGCGAAAGTCCTGCTCCACGTCGGCTCTGGCGCGCTTGCCGTAATACTCGGGCCATTCGGCGATGAACCACGCGGCGAGGCTGGGGATCGCCTGCGGGCGCTCGGCAAGGAAGGCGATCTCCACGGCTAGGCGAGGCGCTTATAGAAGATCACCGTCGGATCGAAGCCGCCGCTTGAGCTTTCCGCATAGTCCGGGACGACGCCGGCGCGCACATAGCCCAGACGCTCGTACAGCATCTCCGCCGGTTGCCGCGGCACGGTATCGAGCACGAGCAGCCAGCGCCCGAGCTCGGCGGCCTTGCGTTCGATCGCCGCCATCAGCGCCTTGGCGACGCCGCGGCCGCGGGAGGCCTGCAGCACCATGAGCTTCTGCACTTCGGCCCGGTGCCGCGCGTTGGGCTTCGCGACCGGTGCGAGCTGCACCGAGCCGACCAGCTTTCCTTCCACGTACGCTCCAAGCAGGATGCGCCCATCGGCAAGCTCGCTCAGCACCGCGCGCCAGAATTCGCGGCCCTCTTCCGCGGCGAGCGGCGCGAGGAAACCGATCGATGCGCCCGAGTCGACCGAGTCCTTGAGGAGCGCCATGAACGCCTGCTCGTCGAAGGCCGATTCTCCAATCTCTCGAATCGCGACCACTACGCCTCAGTATCGGCGACGCAGTCGGCCTCGATCTCGACCAGCCAGGCGCGGTTGATCAGGCCTTTCACTTCCACGAACGTACACGCGGGCTTCACCCCGGCAAATACCTCGCCGTGCGCGCGTGCCGCCTCTTCCCAGCGCGACATGTCGGTCAGCATCACGCGAGTACGAATGACGCTTTGCAGGCTGAGGCCGGCGCTACCGATCGCCTGTGCAATGATTTCGAGACAACGCTTCGTCTGGCCGTAAACGTCGCCGGGGGCGGCGACACCGCCATCGGGCGCAATCGGCGCCGTGCCCGACACCGCAACGAAGGGACCGACCCTGACGGCCCGAGAAAAGCCGATCCGAGGCTCGAACGGCGAGCCGGAGGAAATTAGCTTGCGCGCGGTTGCCTCCATCCTGGGCTCACCAATACCACCGATTCCTCGACCTGCCGGTCCGGAATGGTCCAGTAGATGCGCAGGAGCCGGTTCTTCTCCTCGTCCGAGACGAGGGTGAAGCCGTTCTTCTCGTAGAAACGCACGGCCCAGCTCGCCGCCTTCCACGTGCCGATCAATACCGGTCGACTGCTGAGCTGGTTCAGATGCTCTAGCAGGGTGCGCCCGATCCCATGCCTGCGCCGTTTCGTCCGAACGTACGCATGGCGAATCAGGGTGACGTCCTTTACATCCTGAATTCCCATCACGCCCGCAATGCGGCCGTCCAACTTGCAGCAATAGAAGCGCACGCCTTTGGCGATTTCGGATTTAAGCTCCGCCATGGACATGTACGGCTCGTGCCATCGATCCGCCGGGATGACGCCTTTATACGCGAGCGCGGATTCGTTGATGATTTCGAACACCGCCGGCAGGTCGGCCGCCGCGCAGGGCGCAATCGTCTTCAACTCTTCGACGCGGCAGGCAGCTTATTGCATTTGTAGTAGGCCACCTGTGCGTCGCTGAAGGCGTTGACGTTGAGCGCGCCGATGCCGAACTGCGCGGGCGCCATGATGTAGGCGTAGTTGGCGCCTTTGCTTGGCGCGGTATCGACCGCGACCGCGGTGACGCGCTCGTTGGCGGCGACCTTGTCCATGTTTCCCTTTAAGCCCCAATCCTGCTTCTCCTGCGCGATTTTCTGGCAATCGTATTCGGCCCTCGGCTCGGCCTGGCCCGCCATCACGCGCTGGCCGGATTTCGCGGTGTAGTCCTTCACGGTCAAGCCGCCCATCGTCTGACAGGCCGCGAGTGCGAACGTCGAGGCCGCGATGAAGAAGAATTTCTGCATGGCTGTGCTCCCTTAGGTGAACGTCAGATGCCGGTGATAGGGTACAGGTGATCTCTAACGCGGCCACAGCCACGCGAAGGCGCCGGCGCTGAGGAGGGCGTAGACCGCGCCGTCGACGGTCGACTTGAGGGTCGTGCTCCAGGAGCGCCGATACCAGATCGACATCTGCCAAAGCGCAAGGCTGTAGCCGATGAATGCGGTGACGGCCACGAGCTGGAAGACCTGCAGGTAGGGCGCTCCGCGCGGCAGGGCGCGACTCACCACGTACGCGGCGAAAAACCCGACGACGACGCAATAGACGAACCAAAGCGCGAGCGGCTTTCCCATCGAGCCGGGGCCATTCGGCATGACGGTGAGGATCGCGACCGGTCCTTGCTTCATCTTCTCCTGGAACGCCGGCGACTTCATCTCTTCCATGCTCGATGGCCGGGGAATCATGTAGTCCCCGGGCGGGATGGCGAGCGCGCGCAGCCCTTCGCGCACGCGCTCCTCGTCGGGAATCTTCGGGTAGTCGCTTTTGTGCCACGACAACAGCATGTGGATGATCGAGCTTGCGACGAACACGAGCACCGCCGACAGCAGAATCGGGAGCCACAGTGATAAGAACGACGTCACGCCAACCTCCCCCGGATGTTTAGCTGAGTTCCTAGATGCCGGATCGAGATTACATACCCGGCTGCGCACCCGGCGTTCCCTGCGACTGGCGGGGCGCGCTGAACACTGGACCACCGGCATACGTGAAGTAGAGCCTGCCCTGGCTGTGCGCCACGTACACGCGGTGTGCCCGCAGAAAATCGAGGCCGAGCAGCATCTCGCGCAACTCGCGCTGCGTCGCCAGGCGGCTTCCGGTCTCGCTTCCCGTGATCTCGAGGCTGGTGAAGCGAATGTCGGGATTGCGGATCAGCTCGTCGCCGATGCTGAAGCTCTCGAAGGCGCCGATCCACTGGTCGGGGCGCTCGGCGCCGAGACCGCCGCTGCGGCCGGCGGCGACGGCGCCCGGCGTCTGCGGCGTGACGCCGACGCTGGCAGCCATCAGCCGGCTGAGTATCGAGGAGCGCGCGCCGGTATCGATCTCCGCCAGAAGCGGCTTGCCGTTCAATTTCACCGTGACGAGGATTCCGGGCTTCACGTTGTCGACCTCGAGCTTCACGACGCCGGCACCGCCGCTCGCCCAATACGCGAGCGGTACGTCGCCGCACTCTTGCGGTTGGAACAGACGCACCGCGTTGTTGGACAGGTCGAACTCGATGTCGACCTGCTCGAAGAAGTCATAGCCCAGGAGTAAGGCGTACTCGCGCCCCCAGTCTCTTTCGCCGACCACCAGGACGCGCCAATTCTTGCGCGCCGCGCCACCCAGCTTGAGCTCGTCAACGACGGCGTACTCCGCATGGGTCTCGCCGCCGATGCCGTAGAACCGGTTGCCGGGTGCCTCGTGCCGCGTGAGGCTGAGCCGGTCTGCTGCAGCGCGCAGTAAGACGCTGCGATTCGTGCCGGTATCGAACAGGATGCCGATCTCCTGGCCGTTGATCGCCCCGCCGACGATCAGCCGCCCGGTCTGCGGCCGGACCTGCCATTCGGCGATCTTGATCAGCTTGCAGTTCGAAGCGGCGAGGACCAGTGCGCCCGGGAGCACGAGCGCCATTGCGGTCAGTGCGACGCCGATAGTCCTAACCACTTGTACCTCCCCAGGCAGCAAGCTTGTGTCTCGCCCGAGGATAGCAGAGCTAGCTGAAGGCCTGGATGCCGGTGATGGCGCGGCCGAGGATCAGCGCGTGGATGTCGTGCGTGCCTTCGTAGGTGTTGACCACCTCGAGGTTGACGACGTGGCGGATCAGCAATGTCGAGCGCCTTGCCGCAGGAATTCCTCTTCATGATCGAGGTGATCTCGACCGAAGCGGTGCCTTCGTCCTTCATGCGTCCGAGGCGCAGGCAGCCCTGCAGGCCGAGCGTGATCTCGGTCTGCATGTCGGCGAGCTTCTTCTGGATGAGCTGGTTCGCGGCGAGCGGCCGGCCGAACTGCTTGCGGTCGAGCACGTACTGCCGCGCGCGATGCCAGCAGTCTTCCGCTGCGCCGAGCGCGCCCCAGGCGATGCCGTAACGCGCAGAGTTGAGGCAGGTGAACGGGCCCTTCAGCCCACGGACTTCGGGAAATGCGTTCTCTTCGGGACAGAAGACGTTGTCCATCACGATCTCGCCGGTGATCGAGGTGCGCAGGCCGACCTTACCGTGGATCTTCGGCGCGGAGAGACCCTTGGCGCCCTTGTCGAGGATGAATCCCCTGATCTCATTTTCTTCCTTGGCCCAGACGACGAAGACGTCGGCGATCGGCGAATTGGAGATCCATGTCTTGGCTCCCGTGAGGCTGTAGCCCCCGGAGACCTTCTTCGCGCGCGTCTGCATCGAGCCCGGATCGGAGCCGTGGTTCGGCTCGGTGAGGCCGAAGCAGCCGATCCATTCGCCGGTGGCGAGCTTCGGCAGGTACTTCTTGCGCTGCGCCTCGGTGCCGAACTCGTGGATTGGCAGCATGACGAGCGAGGACTGCACGCTCATCATCGAGCGGTAGCCGGAGTCGACGCGCTCGACCTCGCGTGCGATCAGTCCGTAGGCAACGTAGCTCAGGCCGGGGCCGCCGTATTCCGGCGCGATCGTCGGCCCGAGCATGCCGAGCTGCCCCATCTCGCGAAAGATCGCGGGATCGGTCGTTTCGTTGCGGAACGCCTCCAGCACGCGCGGTGCGAGCTTGCCCTGCGCGTAGTCGTGCGCGGCGTCGCGCAGCATGCGCTCTTCCTGCGTGAGCTGCTGGTCGAGCAGCAGCGGATCGTCCCAGGCGAATTCGGCCTTCGCCTTCTTGATCGGCGCGTTCATCACTGCACCCGCTCGAGGATCACGGCGAGGCCCTGGCCGACGCCGATGCAGAGCGACACCGCGGCATAGCGCGCTCCGGATTGCTCCATTTCGCGCGCCACGGTGAGCGCCAGGCGCGCCCCGGAGGCGCCCAGCGGATGGCCGATGGCGATGGCGCCGCCGTTGGGGTTCACTCGCCGGTCTTTGAAATCGACGCCCATGAGTTTCAGGCAGCCCAGCACCTGGCTCGCGAATGCCTCGTTGATCTCGATGATGTCCATGTCGCTGAGCTTCAACCCCGCGCGCTCCAGCGCGCGCGGGATGGCATACGCGGGTCCGACGCCCATGATGCGCGGATCGACGCCGGCGCTGGCTGCCGCCCGAATTCTAGCCAGGGGTTTGCGTCCAGTCTTGGAACCCCAGGCCTTGCTGCCGATGACTAGCGCCGCGGCGCCGTCGTTCACGCCGGAAGCGTTGCCGGCGGTGACGACGCCGCCTTCGAAGAGGGGCTTCAGCTTGGCGAGCGCTTCCATGGTGCTATCGCGCCGCGGATGCTCGTCCGCGATCATCTGCTCGGCTGGCGCATCCTTCTTCCGGGTGGGCAGTGCGACGGCCATGATCTCGCCCTTGTAAAAACCTTCCTTCTCCGCGGTCGCGTATTTCTGCTGCGAGGCGAGCGCGAATTCATCGGACTGCTCGCGCGTGATGCCGAAATCCTTGGCGACGTTGTCGCCGGTCTCGGGCATCGAGTGGTTGCCGTACTGCTTGATGAATTTCGCGTTCGGAAAGCGCGTGCCGATGGTGGTGTCGTACATCTTGGCGTCGCGGCTGTAGGCCGCGTCGGGCTTGCTGATGACATACGGCGCGCGGCTCATGCTTTCGACGCCGCCGGCAATGTACAGGTCGCCTTCGCCGCAGGTGATGGCGCGCGAGGCGTCGACCACGGCCTGCAGGCCGCTTGCGCACAGGCGGTTGACGGTGACACCGGGCGTGGTCGAGGGCAGCCCGCCAAGCAGCGCCGCAAAGCGCGCGACGTTGCGGTTGTCTTCGCCCGCCTGGTTGACGCAGCCCAGCACCACGTCGCTGATCTGCGCCGGGTCGATCTGGTTGCGCTTCACGACCTCTTTGATCACGTCGCCAGCGAGATCATCGGGGCGCAGCGGCGCGAGCTTGCCCGCGTGGCGGCCGATGGGGCTGCGCAGTCCGTCGTAGATATACGCATCCAGCATTTCAGTTCTCCGCTGTCAAAAGGGATACGCCGAGTTGCGCGCGGCGCCGCAGCCAGGGGCTCGGCCGGTAGCGCGGCTCCTGGTAGAGCTCGTGCATGCTCTGCAGCACGTTGAAGATTCGTTTCGGACCGAGCGCGTCGCCCATCGCCAGCGGCCCCTTGGGATAGCCAAGCCCGAGCATCACCGCGCGGTCCAGATCCTCGGGCGTGGCGATGCGCATCTGCACGATGTCGCAGCCGACGTTGACGATGTGCGCGACGACGCGCTGCGCGACGAAGCCCGGCGAATCGTTGATCACCGAGACGGGCACCCCGTCCGATGCCAGCAAACCATGGGCGGCGTCGCGCACTTCCTTTCTGGTGATAGGAGTCACCATCAGCGTGCGGCGCTTGCTGAACCCGAACAGCGGGTCCACCGCGACGGTGCGCGCCGGGTCGAGTCCATGCTCGAGCGCCGCGGCGCTCGCGTCGAGTCCCAGCGGCGCGACGAAGCACACTGCGTCCGGCGCGGGCTTGAGCTCGATCTTCGCGCCAAGATCCATCAGCAGCTCTTTCAGCTCGGGGACCGCCCAGACCGCAGCCGGCCTTGCCTTCGGCGCCGGCGCCTCGGGGGGCATCTGCAGGTCGGGCGTGTACTCGTACCAGCCGCGTTTGGTCTTGCGGCCATGCAGGCCGGCCGCGACACGCGGCTCGGCGATGAAGGAAGGCCGGTACTTCGGCTCCTCGAAGTACTGCTGGTACATCGATTTCATCACCGCGTGCGCGACATCGAGTCCGACGAGATCCATCAGGCCGAAGGGGCCGATGCGAAAGCCCGCGGCATCGATGAGGATACGGTCGATGCTGGCGAAGTCGGCGACGCCTTCGGAGAGCACGCGCAGCGCTTCCGGAACGAACGCGCGGCCGGCATGATTGACGACAAAGCCCGGTGTGTCCTTGCAGCGTACCGGCGTATGGCCGAAGCGCTGCGCGAGCGCGGTGAGCGCGTCGGTCACCCACGGCTCGGTGAGCACGCCGTCGACCACCTCGACGATCTTCATCACCGGCACCGGGTTGAAGAAGTGATAGCCGGCGACGCGTCCGGGGCGCTTGCAGGCCGCGGCCATCGCGGTGACCGACAGCGACGAGGTATTGCTCGCGAGGATGCAGCTCTCGCTCACGATCCCCTCCAGCTCGGAAAGGAGCACCCGCTTCGCCGCCAGGTCCTCGACGATCGCTTCGACCACCAGGTGGCAGGGCGCGAAAGCCTGCATTCCCGGCACGACCTCGATGAGCCCCACGATCGATTGCGGATCCTTGACGCGGCCTTTCTCGGCGAGCTTGGCGAGCGCCTGCGAGATCGAGTCGAGGCCGCGTTGCGCCGCGCCGGGCTGCGCGTCGTAGAGGAGGGTGCGCGCGCCGCTTTGGGCGAGCACCTGCGCAATGCCGCGTCCCATGGTGCCGGCGCCGGCGACGGCGGCTGTGAAATCGCTGCGGGAAATGTCGAGCAATGAGGTCTCGCCTCGAAGGGGCCGATATTGTAGGCCCGACGCTGGCTATAATCGCCGCCGGAGGAGGAGAGATGCAGCCCATCGCAAGGCTCGCAGCCGTCGCGCTGCTGGCGCTCGCCGCGCCAGCGTTCGCTCAGTTCCCGGCGAAACCGATCACGCTCATCTGTCCCTGGCCGCCGGGCGGCACGACCGACGTCCACCTGCGCAAGTTCGCCGAGATCTCCCAGAAATATCTCGGCCAGCCGGTGGTGGTGGAGAACAAGCCCGGTGGCGGCGGCATGATCGGACCGGCGCAGATGGCGCGGCTCGCCCGGGCCGACGGCTACACCGTCGCGCAGCTCCCGATCACGGCGTATCGCCTGCCGCACCAGCGCCCGGTCGACTGGGACGCGCTCAAGGATTTCAGCTACATCATCGGCATCACCGGGTACACGTTCGGCGTCGTGGTGCGCGCTGATTCGCCGTTGAAGGATTTCCGTCAGCTGATCGACTACGCGCGTGCGAACCCCGGACAGCTCTCCTACGGCACGCCGGGCACCGGCACCTCGCCGCATCTCCTGATGGAGGAGGTGGCGATGAAGGCCGGCGTCAAGCTATTGCATGTGCCTTTCAAGGGGCTTGCCGAAGGCATGCAGGCGCTGCTCGGCGGCCACGTCATGGCGCAATCGGATTCCACCGGCTGGGGCCGTCAGGTCGATGCCGGACAGGCGCGCCTGCTCGTCACCTTCGGAGAGAAGCGCACCAAGTGGGACGCGCCGACTGCCAAGGAACTCGGCTTCGACATCGTCTCGTATTCGCCTTATGGCCTCGTCGGCCCGAAGGGTATGGAGCAGCAGGTGGTACGCACGCTGCACGATGCGTTCAAGAAGACGCTGGATGATCCCGAGCACCTGAAGACGCTGGCGCAGCTCGACCAGGTCTACTGGTACAAGTCGAGCGAGGACTATGCGCGCTGGGCGGCCGAGACGCTGGCGGCGGAACGTGCGACCATAGAGCGGGTGGGGCTGCTGGCTAAGGACGCCAAATAGCTAAAATGGGAGAGCGCCCATGAAGTACCGGAAAATTCTGCTCGCATACAACGGATCCGCAGAGGGCAAGCGCGCCCTGCTGGAGACCGCCGATCTCGCGAGCTTTCTCGGCGCGGAAACGCATCTCCTTGCGGTGGCGAGCATGCCGCCGAGCCTCTTCCTCACCGAGGGCTTCGTGCCCGAGGAGCTCCTCGAAGAGGAGAAGAAGCGCTCGCAGAGCGTGCTCGACGAAGGCATCCGCACGCTGCGCGAGCGCGGCTTCAACGCCACCGGCCAGCTCGCGGTCGGCGAGCCGGTCGAGGAGATCTGCCGCTTCGCAAAGACACTCGGCGTCGATCTGATCGTCGTCGGCCACAACCAGACCACCTCATTCGCCGCGCGCTGGTGGAAAGGCTCGGTCGGAGCATCGCTGCTCGACTACGCGCCCTGCAGCATCCTCATCGCCAACTCGAAGGTCTAAATGCTCAAAGGCAGGCTGGAAGACGACCGGATGCTCACCGGTCGGGGGAAGTATGTTTCCGACTGGGATCTCCCTGGGCAGGCTCATGGGCACTTTGTGCGCTCCGATCGCGCGCACGCCGAGGTAGTTTCCATCGGTAAAGAAGAAGCGCTGCGCCATCCTGGCGTGCTCGCCGTATTTACCGGCGAAGACATCAAGGACGCGCTGAAGTCGCTGCCCTGCGCGCTGCCGGTCAAAGGCCGCGGCGGCATGGAGCTGATCCATCCCGGGCGCCCCGCGCTGGCGCAGGGACGCGTGCGTTTTGCGGGCGACGCAGTTGCGCTCGTGGTCGCCGAGAGTGCAGTCGCGGCGCACGATGCCGCGGAACTGGTGGCGATCGAATATCGCGACCGCGATGCGGTGGTCACCGCCGGGCAGGCGGTGGCGAAGGGCGCACCACTGGT
>VBCP01000193.1 GCA_005888925.1 Betaproteobacteria bacterium
TCGGCCATGGATATCTCCTCCTAGAGCTTCCTAGGTAGCAAGACCATCGGTGGAATGCAAGTGTTTCGGAATGAAACTGCTAACGCGGGCGCTTGAGACCCCACTGACGCCGCCGCATCCACAGCGCCTTGCGGCCGATGCCGAGCATGCGCGCGAGCTCGATCTCGCTGTGCGAGTCCTGGAAGCGCTGCACCACCTCCCGCATGTACGCCTCCACGGCGAGCGGCGGCGCGCGCTTGATGCGCACCGCGCGGCGGACGGCGCGCAGCAGATCCTCGTTCTCGAACGGCTTGATGAGGTAGTCGATCGCGCCGGCGCGCAGCGCGCCGATGGCGCTGTCGAGCGAGGAGTAGCTCGTGATCAGGATGAGCGGCAGCTCGGGTTGCTGGCTGTGCAGGTGCTGGATGACGTCGAGCCCGGTGCCGTCGGGCAGCTTGAGATCGGTGATCACCACGTCGGGCGCTTCGGCCGCCACGCGATCGAGGCCGTCCTTGACGGTGGCCGCGTGAAGCGCGTCGTAGCCTTCGCGCGACTTGCGCGCCGACCTGGCTAGCCGCGCCATAGGGGAAGCGTGGTCTCGAACAGCGCCCCGCCCTCCTCGCGGTTGGACGCGCGGATCGCGCCGCCGAGCTCGTGCGCGATCTCGTAGCTGATGGCGAGGCCGAGTCCCGTGCCCTCTCCCGGCGCCTTGGTGGTGAAGAACGGGTCGAACACGCGGCCGAGGTGCTCGGCGGGAATGCCGGGACCGGTATCGCGGATGGAGAGCACCACGCTCTCACCGGCGGCGCGAGCTGCAACTTCGATGCGTCCCCTGCCCCGCATCGCCTGCGCCGCGTTGAGCAGGATGTTGAAGATGACCTGCTCGAGCTGCCCGGCGCGCGCCAGCACCGCGGCGCCTGGCGCGCCGCGGTAATCAACGGCGACCTCCGGACCCTGTTCGCTGTATCGCAGCAGGGCGAGCGCGGCCTCCATCGCCGCGTCGACCGCGACCGGCGCCGGGGCGTCGGCTCCGACGCGCGAAAAGTCGCCGAGCTTGCGCGTGATGGCCAGCAAGCGGGCGATGTTCGAAGCGATGGAAGCGAGGCCCTTGTCCAGCGTTTCGGGGCTGACGCCGCGCTTCGATTGCAGGATCTGCAGCATCGAGTGGACCGCGGCCAGCGGGTTCGAGATTTCGTGGCACACGCTTGCCAGCATGAAGCCGAGCGCGGCGAGCCGCTGCGTTTGGGCATCCGTCGCCTTGACCTCGGGTGGAACAGCGGTCTTGGGCAGCGGTTTCATGCCGCCGCCTGCACGACCGGCCGCGGCAGCGTACGCTCGTCGATCGGCACGCACAGCGCCGCCGCTACGACCGACAGCGCGATCGAGGCGAGCCATACGAGCTGATACGAGCCGGTGGCATCGAAGATCGCGCCGCCCGCCCAGGCGCCGATGAAGGCGCCGAGCTGGTGGCCGAGGAACGCCAGCGAAAAGAGCGTCGACAGGAACTTGACGCCGAAGATCTGGCCGACGAGCGAGTTGGTGAGGGGCACGGTGGCGAGCCAGGTGAGGCCGAGCACCGCGGCGAAGAGATAGGTGCCGGTCGCGGAGAGCGGCGTGGCGAGATACACGGCGATGGCGAGCGCGCGTGCCACGTAGAGCCAGAAGAGGATCCACTTCTTGCTGTAGCGCCCGCCCAGCGCGCCGGCGGCGGTCGAGCCGATGATGTTGAAGAAGCCGATGGTGGCGAGCGCCGTCATCCCCTGGGTCGAGGTCAGGCCGCGGTCCACCGCATAGGCCGGCAGGTGCGTCATGACGAAGATCGTCTGGAAGCCGCAGACGAAGAAGCTCGCGGTCAGCAGCCAGAAGCCGCGGTGCGCCATCGCCTCGGCGAGCGCCTCGCCGATCGACTGCTCGCTTTCCTGCGCAGCCGCATTGCGCCCGGCGAGCGCCGCGCCGAGCGGGATGATGAGGAAGGCGAGCGCGCCGAGCGTGATCAGCGCGTTCACCCAGCCGAAGCCCGAGATCAGCGCCTGGCCGCCGGGCAGCATCACGAACTGGCCGATCGAGCCGCAGGCGCCGGTGATGCCGACGGCGAAGCTGCGCTGCCCGGGCGGGAAGGCGCGCGCCACCACGGAGAGCACCACGCCGAAGCCGGTGCAGGCGAGTCCCAGCCCGATGAGCAGGCCCGCGGTCGCGTCGAGCTCGAGCGGCGTCGTCGAATGCGCCATCGCCAGGAGGCCGAGGCCGTAGGCGAGCCCGCCGACGGTCAACACGCGCCCCGCGCCGTAGCGGTCGGCGATCGCCCCCGCCACCGGCATGCCCAGACCCCACACCAGGTTCTGCAGCGCGATGGCGAACGAGAACACCTCGCGGCCGCAGCCCAGATCGATGGTCATCGGCCGCAGGAACAGGCCGAAGCTCTGCCGCGTCCCGAGCGCGAGCATCAGGATCAGCCCGCCGCAGAAGAGCACCACCGCCGGCGTGCGCCAGTTTGTACCCCGGGACATAGAGGTATCCTAACGCCACTGCCAAAGGAAAATTGAGCCAATGAAGAACTGGATGCTTCTCGCCGCATCGGTCGTGCTTGCCGGCTCGGCCGCGGCCGCGCCGCAGGACTGCAAGCTCATGCGCATCGAAGAATGGCCGGTGCGACTGGAACGCAACCTGCCGATCATCGACGGCGAGATCAATGGGCAGAAGGTCGGCATCCTGCTCGACACCGGCGCCGAGCGCAGCGTGGTGACGCGCTCAGCCGCGACCCGCCTGATGCTCTCGCGATACGACCTGGCGAGCTCGCGCCTGTACGCCGTGGCCACCGACAAGCCGGTCGAGGCGGTGCAGATCGACGAGTTCCGCATCGGGCCGGCGGTGCGCAAGAACTGGAACGTGCTGCTCGCCGCCGAGCACGATTTCGGAGCCGAGGTCTCGCTGATCCTGGGCGAGGACTTCTTCTCGGCGGTCGATGTGGAGTTCGACTTTCCGAATCGCGCGGTGCGCTTGTACCAGGCCAAGGATTGCGACGGCGTTTCGCTCGCCTACTGGGCGAAGGACGGCGCCGGCGAAGCGGCGCTCGAACCCGGCGCGAAGACCACGTTCACCGTCGCCGTCAACGGGCGGCCGATGCTCGCGCTGCTCGATACCGGCGCCAGCGTTTCGGCGCTGACGACGTCGCACGCCGCGCGCTATGGCGTCACGACCAAGAGTCCCGGCGTGACGACCGCGGGCTGCAGCATCGGCATCGGCAGGAAGCCGGTGGATTACTGGAGCGGCCCGTTCGAGAGCTTCGCCATCGGCAACGAGGTGATCCGCAATCCGACGCTGCGCTTCGCGGACATCTTCAAGGACATGGTGTTCGCCGACGCCGGCGGCCGCATGCCCAGCTACTTCGCCGACTTGCCGCAGATGGTGCTCGGCGTCGATTTCCTGCGCGCGCATCGCGTATATGTCGCACGCAGCCAGCGCAAGCTCTATTTCACCTATACCGGCGGCACGGTGTTCCCGGTCGGCGCGGCGAAGGGCTGTCAAGACCTGCGCTAGTTCATCTAAACTCCCGGCTTCAACAATCAGGGAGCTTTAAAAATGCACATCCGGCTCGCATTGCTCGCTGTCCTCTGCGTCGCTGCCTACGGCTGCGCCACCCCGGCAGACGAGCCCAAGGCCGGCGCGCCCGCCGCGGCGGCACCGGCTTCGGATCAGCAACCGCGCCAGTCGGGCAGCTACCGCACCGGCAGCCGCCTGCCCTCCTACGAAGAACGCGGCGGCGCCGCGTCGGTCGGCGACGTCTCCAAGGACGACTACGCCGACGAAATGCGCCGCGGCGTCAACCCGATGATCGGCAGATAGGTCTAGCCTCCGCTAGCCATCTTCTTCATTGCCTCGTCGCTGCGCCGGCGCAGCTCGGCCGGCGAGAGGTCTTCCTTGTGCGTGGCGATGTGCCAGAGGTGGCCGAAGGGATCCTCGACCGCGCCGCTGCGATCGCCGTAGAACTCGTCCTTGATCGGCCGCTTGAGCATCGCCCCAGCCGCCGTCGCCTGCGCCACGGTCGCATCGACGTTCTTGACGTAGACGTGGAGCATCACGGTCGTGCCGCCGCGCGACTGCGGCCCGAGGAAGCCCATGCCCGGGAACTCGTCGGCCATCATGACGTGTGAATCTCCGATCTTGATCTCGGCATGCCCGAGCTTGCCGTCGGGCCCCGCCATGCGCATCAACTCCTTCGCGCCGAACGCCTTCTTGTAGAACTCGAGCGCCTGCACCGCACCGCGGATGCAGAGGTACGGCGTGACGCTGTGGTAGCCCGCGGGAATCGGCGCCACCTTCGCCTGGACCTTCTTCTTCGGGCGAGCCTTGGCTTTCTTCGCCATCGCAAGTCTCCTTTCTAAGAAACGCAGATCTTCTGCAGCTTGGCTTTGATGTCCTGCGGCAGCGCCACGCCCCTGCGCGCCGCCGTGTCGAAGCACACTTCGACCGTCTTCTGCGTCGCGCAGTGCGTCATCGAGTCGGCCTCGTAGAGGCGCATCTCGTGGCTGAAGCTCTTGGTGCCGACGCGCATCAGCGCGCCCTGGATCAGCACCAGCTGGCCGGCGCGGATCTCGTGGTGGAATTCCATGGTGAGCGTCGCGACCACCGTGCCGAGTCCGCGCGCGCGGATCTCCTCAAGAGACAGGCCGGCCATCTTCGGAAAGTGCCAGCCGGCGTCGTCGAAGCAGGCCGCGTAATGGCGCACGTTCATGTGGCCGTAGATATCGCACTGCGCCGGCATGACGATCGCCCGGTAAAGGTCGAACCACTTCTCCATCAATGGCGCTGGGACGAGAGGCGATCGAGCTTCGCGGCGTACAGGTCATGGTCGCGCCGCGTGGTGCTGTGCTCCAGCGCGAGCGCGAGCTCGCTTCGCGCCGCCTCGATGTTGCCGAGCCTGAGCTCGGCAAGGCCGAGCCAGAAATGAAACTCGTGGTATTCCGGCGCGCGGCGCACCTCCTTGGCGAAGGACGCGCGCGCCGCCTTGAAGTCCCCCGCCTCCATCGCGGCGATTCCCAGGTGGAAAAAATGGAACGGCGCATGGCGCTCGATGCGCGCGAGCTCGCGGTCGGCCGCCGCCGCCTCTGCGCCGCGCCCAAGCTTGTCCAGCGTCAGCGCGAGGTTGGCCCAGGCGCGGGTATTTTCGGGCTCGTTCTCGAGCACCCGCCTGAAAGCAAGCTCGGCCGCCATGGGCTGCCCGCGGCGCAGGTAGACGACGCCGAGCGTGTTGTAGGCGCCCCAGAACGCGGGGCTCTGGCGCATCGCCTCGCGCGCGAGCCAGTAGGCGTCGTCGAGGCGCCCGCGCACCAGCGCCTCGGCGGCGCGGTTGTTCATGAACATCGCCACGATCGTCGGTTCGTCGATCGGCGTGCTGCGCAGGCCGCGCAGCTCGTGGCCGGGCAGAAAGTCGATTGTCATTAGCTCGGCCGCGTCGTACAGCGTGCGCGGGTCGAAGTCGCGCTTGCCGAGCGTCACGTTGATATGGCCGTTCAGGAAATAGATGTTGCCGCTGCGGCTCCACAGATCGCCGAACATGGCGCTGTTGTACTGCACCTCAAGGCCGAGCGCCTTGGCGAACGCAGCCGTCATGATGACGAGCGAAAGGCAGTTGCCGGCTTTCGCCTCGAATGCCTCGGCGGCGTTGCGGGTGCTCACGCTGTCGTACTCGAGCTTGAGCTGCCCCTGGCTCACGGCGTCGATCAGCGCCTGGCGCGTGCCCTTGTAGTGCACAGCGAGCTCGTCCTTCAGGTAGCGCTTCATCGGCTCGCTGAGCGCGAATATTTCGCGGGCGTCGATGCGCTGCGCGGGCGCGGCAAAGAGCTCGTCGTGGAAGAGGCCGTCCGGCGACTGCACGACCGGGGCCTGGGCGCAGCCCATGGCCAGGAGGCAGAGCGACACGATCGCGCCGTTACGCATGGCTGCGAAATTGTATGCTTGGACCATGTTTCGCCCAAACCATCTCAAGGCGCGGCTGCGCTCGGGCAAGCGCGCGCTCGGCTGCTGGACCGTGCTCGGCGCCCCGCCGGTGATCGAGCTCCTGGCCCTGTGCGGCTTCGACTACCTGCTGCTCGACCAGGAACACGGCTTCGGCGAGCCCTCGGCGCTGCTGCATTCGCTGCAGGCCATGGCGGCGACGCCGCATTGCACCTCCGTGGTCCGCGTGCCGTCCAGCGATCCGAACTACCTGAAGCGGGTGCTCGACGCCGGCGTCGAAGGCGTGATGGTGCCGAACGTCGAAACGGCCGAGGATGCGCGCGCGGTGGTCGCGGCGTGCCGCTATCCGCCCGCCGGCCGGCGCGGCTCGGCGCTGGGATCGGCGCGGGCTTCGGACTATGGCATTCATGCGCCGGAGTACCGTAAGGCGGCGGCGGACGAGCTGCTCATCGTCTGCCAGATCGAGTCGCCCAAAGCGGTCGAGAACGTCGAAGCGATCGCCGCGGTCGACGGCGTCGACGTGCTCTTCATCGGGCCGCACGATCTTTCCGGCACCGTCGGCCAGCTCGGCGATCTCAAGCACCCGGAGGTGGCGAAGCTCATCGGGCGCGCCGAGGAAGGCATAAGGCAAAGCGGCAAGCCGATGGGCACCGTGCCGCACCCCGGCGCCACCTGGCGCGAGATGTTCCAGCGCGGCTACCACATGATCAACGCCGGCAGCGACGTCGGCCGCCTGCGCGATGGCGCGCTCGCCGACGTGAAGGAGTTTCGCAGTGTTCACCCTTAACCCACTGCCTTCCCAGCTGGACGCACGCCTGGTCCAAAAGCTGGTCCGCGCAGAGCCCGCCACCATCGGCCACTTCCGCAACTGGGGCTTCATGGATCCCGCGATCCGCGCCATGCAGCCGGACGTGCGCATCGGCGGTCCGGCCGTCACCGTGCGCGCGCCGGG
This sequence comes from Betaproteobacteria bacterium, assembly GCA_005888925.1. GTDB lineage: Bacteria > Pseudomonadota > Gammaproteobacteria > Burkholderiales > SG8-39 > SCGC-AG-212-J23. The sequence goes on from VBCP01000193.1 coordinate 6,887, forward strand.
TGTCGACGGCACGATCGTCGGCTATGCGCTCGGCCAGCTGCGTCCCGGCGACGTGCTGGTGATCGACCGCTGCGGCGACCACCGCCACGCCGCGTTCGGCGGGCTGGTCGCCTACGCGTGCAAGGTGGCGAAGATCGCCGGCGTCATCATCGACGGCGTCGCCACCGACATCGGCGAGGTGCGCAAGTACGGCGTGCCGCTCTGGTGCCGCGGACTCTCGGCGGTGACGACCAAGCGCATCGGGCTCGCCGGCGAGTTCTGCGTGCCGGTTAGCTGCGGCGGCGTCGACGTCAAGCCGGGTGACGTGATCATCGCCGACGAATGTGGCATCGTCGTGCTGCCTCCGGCCGAGGCCGAGGCCGCCGCCGAGCGCGCCATCGGCATGCAGGACGCGGAGCTTGCTTCCAGAAAACGTTTGGATAACGGCGAGAAGCTGCCGGACATCTCGGGCGCGACGAAGACGCTGCAGGAAGCGCTGGCCAAGCAGAAAAGCTAGTTGCTTCGCGAATCCTTCAGGCTGCCGCTCGCCTTTTTCAGCTCGGGCGCAGCGGCGCTCCTGTTCCAGGTGCTGTGGTTCCGCGCACTCGCCCGCGTGCTGGGAAATACCGTCTGGGCGGGCACGCTGGTCCTCACCGCGTTCATGCTCGGCATGGCGATCGGCGGCCTGCTCGCCGCGCGCTGGGCGCAGCGCATCCGCAATCCCGTGCGCGCTTTCGCGCTCGCCGAGATCACGGTGGCGCTCACGGGGAGCCTGCTGGTCTGGAGCCTCCCGGTGCTGGAGCCGATCGTCGGCACGAGCATGGCGGCGAGGGCGAGCGCGAGGCGCGCGCCCGCGGTTGCCGCGGGATGAGCCGTGAGCGACGCGAGCCACTGGCCAACGACCGGCTCCAGCACCGGGAGGCTCCAGACCAGCAGGCTCCCCGTGAGCGCCACCGTGATCTCGGCGAGCGCGAAAGCGCGCACGGGATTGCGGATGCGCTGCTCGCGGCAAGCCTCAACGCACTGGCGGCAGCGCTCGCGCTGGCGCAGCCCCCGGGTGCTCCTGTCGCAGCGATACCGGCGCCCGGCGGCCAGCCTTCCCCGAAACGCCTGCTGTTCGCCGCGGCGATCGCCGGGGGACTCGCGCTTGCGCTCGAGGTGATCTGGTTTCGCCTGCTGATCCTCTATGCGCCGGGCACCGATACGACCTTCGCGCTGATGCTGACGTTAGTGCTGCTTGGAATTGCGATCGGCGGCGCGCTCGCCCCGCAGCTTGCCCGGCTGCCGCTCGCCTGGGTCACCGTCGGCAGCAGCCTCGCCGTCGTGGCCGGCTACCTGCTCGCCGGCCGGGCTTTCGGCTCGGGCAAGCCCGAGCTCATCCAGTATGCGCTCCCCTTGATGCTGCCCGCGGCGATCCTGTCGGGCGCGTTGTTCACGCTGCTCGGCGCGGAGCTGCGCGCCGATGCGCAGAACCCGCAGCCCGCGATCGGCGTTCTCACGACCGCGAACACGCTCGGGGCGGCGCTCGGGGCGGCGCTTGCAGGCCTGGTGCTGCTCCCGCGCCTCGGTATCGAACGCAGCCTGTTCATCCTCGCCGCGGGATATGCGCTGCTGCCGCTCCTCGTGGCAAAGCCCCGGAAGATGGCGCTGCCGCTCGTCGCCGCAGCGGCCGGGCTGCTGCTGTTCCCATTCGGCCGCATCGACCTGCATCTCGCGGCGGCGGCTCTGCCGTATCGGCTGATCGACGGCTCGAAGGTCGTGCAGGTCACGCAAGGCCCGACGACGACGCTGCAGCTCCTCAAGCGCGAGCGTTTCGGCGAGGCTGCGGAGTGGCGGCTGCTGACCGACAGCTATTCGATGACGGCGATCAGCAAGCTGGCGCTGCGCTACATGCAGATGTTCGCCTGGCTGCCCCTCGCTCTGCATCCCGAGCCGCGGCGCGCGCTGCTCATCAGCTATGGCGCGGGCAACACGGCGCAGGCGCTATTGAGCGAGCCGCAGCTGCGCCGGCTCACCGTGGTCGACGTCTCGCCGGAGATCCTCGGCGCAAGCCCGCTCGTCCACGGCAAGCGCGACCCGCTGAAGGATCCGCGGGTCGAGCTCGTACTGGAGGACGGGCGCCACTATCTGCGCACGCATGGCGGCGAGTTCGACATCATCACCGCGGAGCCGCCGCCGCCGATGATCGCAGGCGTGGTCAATCTCTATACCCGCGAGTATTTCATGGCGGTTGCCGAGCGGCTCGCCCCCGGCGGGCTGGCGACCTACTGGCTGCCGGTGCCGCAGTTCAAGCCGCAAGGGGCTCGCGCGGTGGTCCATGCCTTCTGCGACGCGTTTCCCGATTGCACGCTTTGGGCCGGCGGGCAGCGCGACTGGATCCTGTTGGGCGGTCGCGAGTTCACGCATCGCCCGAGCGCACAGCACTTTTCCCGTCTGTGGCGCGACGCGGCTGCGGCGCCGCGCATCGCTGCGAGCGGGCTCGAGTCTCCCGTCCAGCTCGGCGCCACGTTTCTCGCGGACGCCGGGCAGCTGCGCCGCTGGTATGACGCGACGCCGGCGCTGACCGACGATCATCCGAAGCGCATCGCGCCCGATACGTCCCTCGAGGGTCCGATGGGCGAATACGAGGCGTGGCTCAAGCCCGATGACGCGCGACGCCGCTTTCAGGAGTCGCAGTGGGTGGCGGGGCACTGGCCCGCAGAGCTCGCTCAAGCCAGCCTGCCTTTCTTCGCGGTCCAGCCCTTGCTCAATGGCGAGTTCGCGCCCGACCCGATCCAGAACCTGCCGAACCTGGACGCGATCCTGCGCCATACCGACCTGCGCATCCCGGTGCTATGGCTCGCCGGCAGCGACGTCACCGAGCAGGAGATCGTGAACCGGCGCCTCGCGGCCGAGGGCTATAGCGCGGACTACGCCTATCCCCTCGGCGTTCGCGCCCTTGCGGAGCGTGACTATGCGACGGCCGGGAGGCTCTTCGCGGACGCCGCTACGCACGGGGTTGCGCCGGCCGGCGCGCTCGCCGCCTACGCCATGTGCCGTGCGAGGTCGCGCAAGCAGGCTGAGCGCTGTTTTTAGGACCCGCTGAGCTCCATCGCGGCGCGGGTCACGACGCGCACGCCGACCGGGATCGCGAGATCGTTGCAGTCGTAGTTCGCGCGATGGATCGCGGTGTCGAGGCCGTCGATCTTCGAGCCGATGCGCAGGTGTGCTGCCGGCACCTTCTCGGCGAACCAGGCGAAATCCTCGCTGCCCATCGACGCCTCGCCCAGCTCGATGACGTTGTCCTTGCCGAGCGTTGCACGCGCGCTATCGAGCAGCCGCGCCAGCATCGCCCTGTCATTGCGCAGCGCCGGCGCCACGCGCTTCCAGTCGAGCGTGTAGTCGACCCGCATGCCGGTCTTGATGCCTTCCAGCATGCGGCGCATCGCCTCCTCGATCTTCTCCGACAGCCCCGCCTCCATGGTACGCACGATGCCTTTGAGCACTGCCGTGCCGGCGATGATGTTGCGCGCCGTGCCGGCATGCAGTTCTCCGATGGTGACGACCGCCGGGGAGATCGGCTTCACCTCCCGGCTGACGATGGTCTGCAGCTGCGAGACGAAATGCGCCGCGGCGGCGAGCGCATCGATGCTCATGTGCGGGTGGGCGCCATGGCCCTCGCGGCCTTTCAGCGTGATGTCGAACGCATCGGCCGACGCCATCACCACCTCGGCGTTGTAGCCCACCTTCCCCGCCTCGACCGCCGGCCAGTTGTGGTAGCCGAGCACGACGTCCATCTTCGGATCGTCGAGCACACCGTCGGCGATCATCGCCTGCGCGCCGGAGAGCGTCTCCTCCGCTGGCTGAAAAATCAGCTTTACTCGCCCTGCGAGCTCGCTGCGCAGGTCTGTTAGCGCCGCGGCGACGCCGAGCGCGATCACCGTGTGCACGTCGTGCCCGCAGGCGTGCATCTTTCCCGGCAGCTTCGACGCGAACGGCAGCCCGGTCTGCTCGTGGATCGGCAGCGCGTCCATGTCGGCGCGGATGCCGACGGTCTTGCCGGGCTTCGCGCCTTCGACCACGGCGACCACGCCGGTCTTGCCGACGCCGCTGCGGAACTTGATGCCCAGCTTCCCGAGGAAGGCGGTCACCGCCTTCGCGGTCTCATGCTCCTCGAACGCGAGCTCGGGGTGCTCGTGCAGCTTGCGCCGCAGCGCCACCAGCTCGGCGGTTCGACTCTCGACGATTTTCGCGATGCGGGCGTTGATATCCATGCGGCATAATCGTACGGCAGATGAAGCTCGCGATCCGTCCCATCCAGGGTGAATTTTGCGCCGAGGTGATCGGCGCCGATCTCACGCGGCCGATGGATGACGCGACCTTTTCCGAGATCGAGCGCGCGTGGACGCGCCATAGCATCCTCGTCTTTCGCGACGCGCGCATGTCGCCCGAGCAGCACATCGCCTTCACGCGGCGCTTCGGTCCGCTGCACATCATGGAGCCGCTGCAGTACAACCTCGCCGGCCATCCCGA
>VBCP01000195.1 GCA_005888925.1 Betaproteobacteria bacterium
CCGGCTGGGAGCAGGTCGGGCAGACCTGGTCGCAGCCCCAGGTGGTCTACCTGCGCGCGTTTTCGTCACCGGTGCTCATCTTCGGCGCGGGCTATGACCCCGCCGCGGAAGACTTCCAGCCCTGTTTCGTCACCGCCTTCAGTTCGACTTCGGTGACGGGCCTGACCGGCGTGGTGCCGCCGACGCCCATGAACACCGCCAATTGCCCGCCGTCGGGCGGCACGAGCTCGACCGGCAGCCGGACCATGGGCCGCGGCATATTCATCGTCGACGCGGCGAGCGGCGCCATCAAGTGGCGCACAGGCCCCGATGGGGCGGCCGACCTGCAGGTCAGCGGCATGGCCTATGCCATTCCCGGCGACCTGGCCATCCTCAGGAACCGGGCGAATACGGCCGGGCGCGGCACGAGCGCCGTGGAAAACGTCCCGACCGGCTTCATGGACCGGATCTACGCGCCCGATACCGGCGGCAACGTCTGGCGCATAGACGTCGCCGACGCCGACCCCGCCAACTGGGTGGTCACGAAGCTCGCCGCCATCAGCGCAGCGACCGGCAGTTCGACGAGCACCGGCTCGCCGGCAGCGGCCAACATGCGCAAGTTCGAGTTCCAGCCGGACGTGGTGTACTCGAGCGATAACAACGGCAGCTTCGACGCGGTGCTCCTCGGCAGCGGCGACCGCGAGCATCCGTTCGACATGGTGGTGGCGAACCGCTTCTACATGCTGAAGGATCGCAACGTCGGCACGATCACGACGGCGATGACGCCGCCCGCGGCGATCACTGAGTCCGATGTGTTCGACATCACGAACGGCTGCCTGCAGTCGGCCGCTTTCTGCGACTCGGGACAGACCCAGACTCAGGCCGCCGACGCACTGCTCGCCGCCAAGGGCTGGATCATGAAGCTCGCCAATGTCGGCGAGAAGACCATCGCCTCGGCGACCACGGCGGCAGGCAACGTCATCTTCAACACCAACCAGCCGAAGCAGGACACCGTCACCGGCACCGGGCAGAACGTGGGGGCACCGCCCGGCAGTACGGCGTGAGCTTCCAGAACGGCAATTCGGGCGATATCTTCAACAGCCTGCCGACGCAGTACGTTCCTTCGGAGGGCCATGGGCGCTTTGCGACCTTCGCCGGCGGCGGCTTCCTGCCGACGCCGGTGCCGGTGGTCGTGCAGATCGGCGGCACTTACTACCAGACCGTGATCGCCGGCGTGCAGACCACCAACCCCGGCGGTCTCAAGCTGCAGTCGCGGCTGCGCACCTACTGGTATCGGAAAACGGACTAAGCATGCGCGCACATCCGCTCGGCCTATCGCTCTTCGCATCCATGCTCCTGGTAGCGCCGCAGGCCTGGGCGCAGGTCTACAAGTGCGTCGACGCTGCGGGAAGCACGGTGTACTCGCAGTCGCCTTGTCCGCCCGGACAGAGCGCAAAGGTGCTGAGCCGCAAGCCCGCGGCGGTGCCGGATGCGCCGGCGACCAAGGGCGGCGCCAAGCCCGCGGCCAATCCGGAGCAGGAATACCGCAAGCGCCAGAAGGAGCGCGAGGAAGCCGACAGGAAGGCGAGCGCACGCGAGTCGGTCGCGCAGTACGAGATGGGCGGCCGCTTCTCGGGCATGAACGAGAAGGGCGAGCGCTACTTCATGGACGAGAACCAGATCGCGCAGGCCAAGGCGCGGGCGCAGGCCTTGGTCACCGAGTCCTGCAAGTAGGCTAGCTCAGGCCTTCAGCTCTCGCGGCAGCGAGAACACCACCGTCTCCTCGATCCCGGCGAGCGGGCGCACGCTCTGCGCGCCGAGCGCTTTCAGCCGCGCGATGAGCTCGCTCACCAGCACCTCCGGCGCCGAGGCGCCGGCGGTCACGCCGACGCGGCGCTGCCCCGCGATCCACTCCGGCCGCAGCTCGTCGGCGCTGTCGACCATGTAGGCCCGCGCGCCCATGTGCTCGGCGACCTCGCGCAGCCGGTTGGAATTCGAGCTGTTGGGCGAGCCGACCACGATCACCACGTCGCACTGCGGCGCCATGAACTTGACCGCGTCCTGGCGGTTCTGCGTCGCATAGCAAATGTCGTCCTTCTTCGGCCCGCGGATCTTCGGGAAGCGCGCTTTCAGCGCCGCGACCATCGCCCGGGCATCGTCGACCGAAAGCGTGGTCTGCGTGACGTAGGCGAGCTTCTCGGCGTTGGCGACCTCGAGCGCGGCGACATCCTCGAGCGTCTCGACCAAGTGCATGCCGACCGCCGATTGCCCCATGGTGCCTTCGGCCTCGGGGTGGCCGCGGTGGCCGATCATCACCATGTCGTAGCCCTCGCGCAGCATCTTCTTCACCTCGATGTGCACCTTGCTCACCAGCGGACAGGTCGCGTCGAACACCTTGAGCCCGCGGCGGTCGGCCTCGGCCTGCACCGCTTTCGCCACGCCGTGCGCGCTGAAGATCACCGTGCCACCCGCCGGCACCTCGTCCAGCTCCTCGACGAACACCGCGCCCTTGGCGCGCAGGCTCTCGACCACGGACTTGTTGTGCACGATCTCGTGGCGCACGTAGATCGGCGCGCCGTAGAGCTCGAGCGCGCGCTCGACGATCTCGATGGCGCGCTCCACTCCGGCGCAGAACCCACGCGGATTGGCAAGCAGGATCTCCATCAGCGCGATTTTCTCACGCCGGCCGCTTGGCGTAGGCCGCATCGAACGCCGCCTCGAGCCGCGGATGCGCACCGCGCAGGCCGTCGATCACGCGCTTCGCCCAGTCGAAGTACTCGCGGCGCCGTGCCAGGTCCCACTTCGCGGGCGGCCGCTCGGCGACATCGCGCAGGTTGCACAGCTTGTCGGCGAGCTTCACCAGCTTCGCCTCGTGCGAGAGCTTGGGCGCATGCTCGATCTGCAGGCGCTTCCTCTCGGCCTTGGGCAGCCGCTGGTCGTCGGTAACCTCGGCGACGATGCGCGCGATGCGCGAGCCGAAGGCGTCGACCAGTTCCTCGTGGCTGGTGGCCGTGTCCTCGACCGTGTCGTGCAGGAGCGCCGCGCACAGCACCTCGAAGTCGGTGATGCCGCCCTCGTTCACCAGCACGTCGGCGAGCGCGATCGGGTGGTTGATGTAGGGCGAGGCATCGGCGTCCTTGCGACGCTGGTCGCGGTGCTTGTGGGCGGCGAACGCCAGCGCCTTAAGAAGAAGCGCGAGCTCGCCCTTCATGGTGCAGGAAGCCTTCGAGGATGATGAGCGCGGCGCCGAGCGTGATCGCCGAGTCGGCGACGTTGAACGCCGGCCAGTGCCAGCCCTGCGCGTGGAAGTCGAGGAAGTCGACCACCTGGCCGAAGCGCAAGCGGTCGATCAGGTTGCCGAGCGCGCCGCCGAGGATCAGCCCGAGCCCGGTGCAGAGCATGCGCCGCCCCGGCGAGCGCACGATGAACGTGCCGACGATGCCGATCGCCACCAGCGCGAAGCCGATCAGCGCCGGCGTCTGCCAGCCGGCTGCGTCCGAGAGAAAGCTGAACGCCGCGCCCTTGTTGTACACCAGCACCATGTTGAAGAACCCGGTCAGCTCGAGGCGCTCGCCCAGCGCGAAGCGCCCGAGCACGATCGCCTTGGTGACCTGATCGGCGAGCACCACTGCCGCGGCGAGCGCAAACCAGCGCCACGCGCTAAGCATGGCTGCGGCGCTCGCCCGGGCCGTTGAGGTTCAGCTGGCAGCGCCCGCACAGCGCTTCGTCGTTGACGTCGGCGCGGTAATGCCAGCAGCGCTCGCACTTGCGGTGCGCGCTGGGCCTCACCTCCACCTGCAGAGGCCCGCGATGCACGTGCGCCGCGGAGGTCAGCATGACGAATTTCAGATCCTCGCCCAGGCTCCTGAGGAGCTCATGGTCGGCGCCCTCGGCGTGGAACTCGACCTCGGCCTGCAGCGACGAGCCGACCTTGCCCGCGGCGCGCAGCGCCTCGATCTCCTTGCGCACCGGGTTGCGCAGCTCGCGCAGCCGCGTCCACTTCGCCACCAGCACCGCCGCGTCCGCCGGCTGCGGCAGCTCATGCCACGTATGGAAGAACACGCTGTCGTCCTCCGCGCCGGTGAACGCGTGCCACAGCTCCTCCGCGGTAAAGGACAGGATCGGCGCCATCAGGCGCACCAGGCTGTGCGTGATGTGATGGAGCGCGCTCTGCGCCGAGCGGCGCGCGACGGAGTCGGCCTTGCACGTATAGAGCCGGTCCTTGAGGATATCGAGGTAGAAAGCGCCCAGATCCTCCGAGCAGAACGCCTGCAGGCGCTGCGCCACCAGGTGGAACTGGTAGGTTTCGTAATCGGCGGCCACGGCCTTCTGCATCTCTGCCGCCATGGCGAGCGCGTAGCGGTCGATCTCCACCATCTCGGCCACCGGCACGCCGTGACGCGACGGATCGAAATCCGAGATGTTGGCGAGCATGAAGCGCAGCGTGTTGCGCAGCCGCCGATAGGTCTCCACCACGCGCTTCAAGATCTCGTCCGAAATGAACAGCTCGCCCGAATAGTCGGTGGCGGCGGCCCACAGCCGAAGGACTTCCGCGCCCAGCGTATTCGAGACCTGCTGCGGCACGACGACGTTACCTAGCGACTTCGACATCTTGCGGCCCGCGCCATCCACCGCGAAACCATGCGTCAGCAGCGCCTTGTAGGGCGGCACGCGGTCGAGCATGCACGAGACGAGCAGCGACGAATGGAACCAGCCGCGATGCTGGTCCGAGCCCTCGAGATAGAGATCGGCGGGGAACCCGGTCTCGTCCCGGTGCGACCCGCGCATCACCGTGAAATGCGTCGAGCCCGAGTCGAACCACACGTCCAGCGTGTCGCGGCTCTTCTCATACTGCGCCGCCTGCGCGCCGAGCAGCTCCTCGGCCGTCACGCTCTGCCAGGCCTCGATGCCGCCTTGTTCGACGCGCTGGGCCACCGCCTCCAGCAACTCGGGGGTTCGTGGATGCAATGCGCCGCTCTCGCGGTGCAGGAAGAACGGCATCGGCACGCCCCACTGCCGCTGGCGCGAGAGCGTCCAGTCCGGGCGGTTGGCGATCATGCCGTGCAGCCGCGCCTTGCCCCAGGAGGGGAAGAACTCGGTCGCCTCGATGCCGCGCAAGGCGGTCGCCCGCAGCGTTTCTCCGCCGACCGGCTTGTCCATCGCCGCGAACCATTGCGTAGTGGCGCGCAGGATCACCGGCGTCTTGTGGCGCCAGCAATGCATGTAGCTGTGCGGATAGGTCTCTTCGTGCAGCAGCGCCCCGACTTCTTTCAGCTTCTCGACGATCTTGGGGTTCGCCTTCCAGATCATCATGCCGCCGAAGAACGGCAGCGAGCTTGCGAAATGGCCATCGCTTTGCACCGGCGTGAGGATGTCTTCGTCCTTCATGCCGTAGCGCCGGCAGGAATCGAAGTCCTCGACGCCATAGGCCGGCGCGGAATGCACGATGCCGGTGCCGCTGTCGAGCGTGACGTATTCGCCGAGGTACATCGGCGCGAGCCGGTCGTAGAACGGATGCCGGAAGCGGATGTTCTCCAGCGCGCTGCCCTTGCACGAGGCGATGGTCTTGCCCGCGAGCCCATAGCGCTTGAGGCAGGCCTCCTGCAGCTCGGCGGCGAGGATCAGCAGGCCCTTTTCGGTCTCGACGAGGTTGTAGACCAGATCCGGATGCACGTTCAGCGCCTGGTTGCCGGGCAGCGTCCACGGCGTCGTGGTCCAGATAACCGCATAAACCTTCGCGCTCGGAATGGCGCGCCCGAATGCACTCGACAGCCCGCGCAGATCCTCGTCGAGGAGCGCAAACGCCACGTCGATCGCCGGGTCCTTGCGCTCCTCGTACTCGACCTCCGCCTCGGCCAGCGCCGAGCCGCAGTCGAAGCACCAGTTGACCGGCTTCAACCCGCGGTAGAGGTAGCCGTTCGCGAGGATCTTGCCCAGCACGCGGATCTCGTTCGCCTCGGTGACATAGTCCATCGTGAGGTAGGGATGCCCCCAGTCGCCGAGCACGCCAAGGCGCTCGAAATCCTTCTTCTGCCGCTCGATCTGCTCGGCGGCGAATGCGCGGCATAGGCGCTGGGTCTCCTGCGGCGGCAGGTCCTTGCCGTACTTCTTCTCGATCTGCACTTCGATCGGCATGCCGTGGCAGTCCCAGCCGGGCACGTAGGGCGCGTCGAAACCCGCCAGCGTCTTCGACTTGACGATGATGTCTTTCAGGATCTTGTTGACGGCGGTGCCGATGTGGATGTCGCCGCTGGCGTACGGCGGGCCGTCGTGCAGTACGAAGCGCGGACGGCCTTTGGCTACCTCGCGCAACCGCCGGTAGACGCCCTTCTCCTGCCAGTCCTTCACCCATTGCGGCTCGCGCTTGGCGAGGTCACCACGCATCGGGAACTTCGTGTCCGGCAAATTCAGCGTGTCTTTGTAGTCAGCCATGTTGTGCAAAGTATTGACGCGCCTCTTCGGCGTCCTGCGCGATCGCCGCGCGCAACGCCGCCAGGCCTTCGAACTTGGCCTCGTCGCGCAGCTTCCTGAGAAAGCGCACGCGCAGGCGCCGGCCATAGAGATTGCCGCCGCGCTCGAGCAAATGGACTTCGAGCAGCGGCGTTGCCACGGGATTCACGGTGGGGCGCAGGCCAACGCTCGCCACCGCGGGACCCAGCGCTTCCACCTCGACCACGTAAATGCCGGAGAGCGGCGGACGCTGGCGCAGCGCGATGTTCGCCGTCGGGAAGCCGAGATCGTGGCCGAGCTTCGCGCCGTGGATCACGTGCCCGCTGATCGAGTAAGGCCGTCCGAGCAGCCGCTCGGCGCGGGCGAAATCACCCGCCTGCAGCGCAGCGCGCACGGCCGAGCTCGATACGCGCTCGCCGTTGAACGCCACGTCGGGCATCGCCTCGAGCGCAAAGCCGCGCCCCTCGAGCGCAGCGAAATCGCCCTTGCGCTGCGCGCCGAAGCGAAAGTCGCGCCCGACGAGCAGCCACGCGGCGCGCAGACCCTTGACGAGCACGTCCTCGATGAAGCGCGCGGCGCTGAGCGCCGCAAAGCGGGCATCGAAGCGGATCACGTGCACGCGCTCGACCCCGGCGGCGGCCATGAGCTCGAGCTTCTCGCGCAGCCGTGTCAGGCGCGCCGGCGCCGCTTCGGGCGCGAAGAATTCCCGCGGATGCGGCTCGAAGGTCAGGACGCAGGACGTGATGCTCAGCTCGCGGGCCTTGGCGACGACACGGTCGATCAGCTCTCGGTGGCCGCGATGCACGCCGTCGAAGCTGCCGATGGTCAGCGCACACCGGCCCCGGGCGGGCTGCAACAAGCCGTGCGTGACCATCATGGAGTCGTTAAAATGCTGATTATAGATGAAAAGTGACGAATGAGATCGCTCGAGGAACAGATGGCGACCTACGCCGCGTACCACCAGGACGCGCGCAACAAGGCGACGCATTTCATCGGCGTGCCGGTGATCGTGCTCTCGCTTTTCATCCCGCTCGCGTGGCTGCGCATCGACGCCGTCAGCGCGGCGATGATCGCCGCAGCGGCGCTCGCCGTCTATTACCTCGTGCTCGATCTGGCGCTGGGCCTCGCGATGCTCGTCGTGCTGGCGGTGCTCGCGTGGCTCGGCGAGCGCATCGCGATGCAAGGCGCGGTGGCGGGCTGGACTTGGTTCGGCGTGCTGTTCGTCGGCGGCTGGATCCTGCAGCTCGTCGGCCATGTCTACGAGGGCCGCAGGCCTGCCCTCGCCGACAACCTGTTCCAGATTTTCGTCGCTCCGATCTTTCTCGCTGCCGAGGCATTCTTCGCGCTAGGCTACAAGCCAGGGCTGCAAGAGGCGGTGCAGCGGCGCGCCATGAAGATGCGCGCGTCCGCCTGATTCGACCCGTAGTTCCTGGATTCGCAAAGGAGGAGTTGCGATGATGAGGTTGTTGCTTGGCCTGTCCCGCGCGATCGACGCGCTCAATGAGCAGGTCGGCAAACTCACCTACTGGCTGATCCTGGCCGCCGTGCTGATCAGCGCCGGCAATGCGATCGTGCGCTATTCGCTCAACATGAGCTCGAACGCCTGGCTGGAAATCCAGTGGTACCTGTTCTCCTTCATTTTCCTGTTCTGCGCCGGCTATACCCTGCTGCATAACCAGCACGTGCGCATCGACGTCATTTCCGGACAGCTGTCGAGTCGCGCGAGAGCCTGGATCGACATCCTTGGCACCGTCTTTTTTCTGATGCCGATGGCGATCGCGATCATGTGGC
>VBCP01000026.1 GCA_005888925.1 Betaproteobacteria bacterium
CCCGTGACCATCAGGAGGCGCGAGAGCTCGTTCATCTTGAGGCCCTCGGGATGCCGCTCGAGCTGTGCCATGAGGTCGAAGCGCGGCAGCGTGGTGCCGAACTGCTCCCGCAGCCGCGAGCGCACCACGCGCTCGATCATCTGGGTGCAGGTGAGGAGCCGCAGCCAGATGCGCAGCGCGCGGTGGTCGTCGGAGCGGGCGATGGTTTCACGATCGGTATAGGCAGCAGCCATGGGATGCTCCAAGCCTGAATAGATCAAGCCTAAAGCATATTGGCCGCGCTGTCACGCTAGACTAGCTGGCAAGAGGAGGAGCCATGTCGAACGAAAACCGTCGTCGTTTCCTGCAGTTCCTCGCGGCGAGCCCGCTTGCCGGTGCCGCCGGCTATGGGTGGGCGCAGCTGCTTCCCAAGTCGCGCGTCTCGGATCCGGCCATGTGGGCGCCGCTGGAGGCGATCAACGTCTTCGACTTCGAGCCGGTCGCGCGGCAGAACGTGCCGCCGGCGCATTTCGGCTACATGGCTTCGGGCATCGACGACGAGGTGACCCTGCGCGCGAACCGCGAGGACTTTCTCAAGCTGCAGCTGCGCCCGCGGCGCCTGATCGACGTCTCCAAGGTCGACATGAGCGCGGACATCCTCGGCACGCGCTATCCCACGCCGATCGTGGTCGCACCGATCGGCGGCCAGAAATCGTTCCAGGCCGAGGGCGAAATCGCGACCGCGAAGGCGGCACGAGCGGGCAACCACCTGATGATCCTCTCGACCGCGACCACGAGCGGGGTCGAGGACGTCACCGCCGCGCGCGGCGCGCCGGTCTGGTACCAGCTCTATGCGACCAACAAATGGGACGTCGCCAAGGGCATGGTGACGCGCGCCGAGAAGGCCGGCTGCCCGGTCGTCGCCGTCACAGTCGATCGCAGCGGCGGACGCAACCAGGAGACGCTCTTCCGGCTGCAGCGCACCGATACGCGCGAGTGCTCGGGCTGCCACGACCGCTCGAGCCTGCAGACGAACCTGCGGCGCCGCGCGATGTACCAGGGCCTCGACGTCAGCGGCTTGACGCATACACAGTCGTCGGCCATGACCTGGGACTTTCTCAAGCGGCTGCGCGACACGACGAAGATGAAGATCGTGCTGAAAGGAATCCTGGCGCACGAGGACGCGGTGCTCGCGGTGCAGAACGGCATGGACGGCATCATCGTCTCGAACCACGGCGCGAGGAGCGAAGACAGCGGCCGCTCGACCATCGACGCGCTGCCGGAGATCATCGAGGCGGTGAAAGGCCGCATGCCGGTGCTGGTGGACAGCGGCTTCCGGCGCGGCACCGACATCGCCAAGGCGCTCTGCATGGGCGCGCAGGCCGTGTGCGTCGGGCGGCCCTACATCTGGGGACTCGGCGCCTTCGGTCAGCCGGGCGTGGAGCGCGTGCTCGAGATCCTGCGCGTCGAGCTCTACGCGATCATGCAGCAGGTCGGCGCGCCGAACATCAAGCAGCTCACGCCGGCGATGGTGCGGCGCGCCTAAGTCTCGCGCGCGGGGTCGTCCGGCGGCAGCACCTCGTTGAACTGCGGCATGCGCTTCCACCCAGGCACCGGTGGGACATGGCCTGGCGCCGGCGCGTAGACCGAAAACTCCAGCAGCTGCATGCGGTGGATGTAGCGCGGACAGTTCGGAAAAATGCGCTCGGCGCGCACGCGCACCATCATCTGCGCGGTATCCAGCTCGGCCGTTCCGTTGACCCGCAGCCGCCTGGGATTTTCGAAGTCCAGGAATAGAAGGCCAACCTTGGCGTTGACGCGCACATTGCCCAGGCTGCGGAACATGCCGTTGCCGTCGTAGCTCGGAAACTCCAGCTCCGAGGGACCGGCGACGCGCACGAACCCCGGTACACCGCCCTTGTACGAGCAGTCGGGCTGGCCTGCGGCGTCGGCGGTGGCGAGGAAAAAGAACGCGCGGCTCTCGATGAAGGCGCGATCCTCGTCCGTGAACGCGGTGCGCGACAGGCGCTCGTGCAACCGGTCGGCGAGCGCGCGCGTGCCGAACCGGTCCTGCAGCTCGCGCGCGCCCTCGTGATAGCTCAGGCCAGATCCTCGTGCAAGCAGAGGATGTTGCCCTCAGGATCCGTGAACCAGGCGGCCTTCTCCGACCCGAGCACGCAGACGTGCTCGACGGTCTTCAGGCCCGGGAAATCGTAGTCGGCGAACTTCACGCCGCGCGATTCCAGGTCGCGGATCGCGGCTCTGATGTCAGGGACCTTGAAGCTGAGCGCCGTGTGCTCGGCCTTGGTGCCTTCGGCCTTCGGAAAGAGCGCGATCTCCGCGCCGCCGCAGCGGTAGACGAACTTGCCGTCAGGTTTCTGTCCGACTGCCGTCAGGCGCAGCTGCCCTTCGTAGAAGCGCCGGGCGCGGGCGAGGTCCTTGACCGGGAGCATGCAGGTGACGAGAT
>VBCP01000196.1 GCA_005888925.1 Betaproteobacteria bacterium
TTTTCGAAAGGGAGGAATGAGCATGCATCCAAGAATCGCAATCATCATCGCGCTGCTCGGCGCTTCGGCTGCTGCGCTCGCCGCGCCCAAGATCGAAAACGTGACCGTGCGGCCGAACCCCGCGCAGTTCTCCGGCGGCAAGGCCCCCGAGGTCGAGATCTCGGTGTCCATCAGCCGCAGCCGCTTCGACACCGGCAACTGCGACGCGCGCCTGGAATTCGGCGACGGCGAGGGCCGCACGCTCGATTTCGGCGTCGCGGCGAAGCGCACCGTGCGCCATGTCTACAAGAAGGGCGGCAGCTTCACCGTCGCCGCGCGCGGCGCGGGCGCTTCGCCCTGCGAAGGCGCCCAGCAGGCGCCGCTGACCGTGGCCGGGGCGCCCGAGCCGAAGAAAGCGGCGCCGGAGAAGAAGAAGGCCGAGGAGAAGAAGAAGGCGCCGGCCAAGAAAGCGCCGGCGAAGAAGAAGGCCGACGAGAAGAAGAAGTCGGACACCAAGAAGGCGCCCGCCAAGAAGGACGAGAAGAAGAAGGACGAAGCCAAATAGCATGCTGCGCTTCGCCGCACTTCCTCGGGCGTGTAGAGCCGGTTGGGCGCGTAGGGTAGCGGCTCGCCGGGCCGCAGACGTGGGCGCGGCAGTCGCAGGCGCCGTGGATCATCGGCAAATGAAAAGGGCGCCCGCAGGCGCCCTTTGCGCAGCAGCTACTGGTTAGTCTCGCTCGCCGCCCAGGGCCATCAGGAGCGAGAGCAGGTTGGCGAAGATGTTGAACAGGCTCATGTAGACGCCGGTCGTCGCCATGACGTAGTTGGTCTCGCCGCCGCGAATGATCCGGTTCAGGTCATAGAGCAGGAAGAGCGAGAACACCACGATGACCAGAGTGGAGATGGTCAGCGCGAGCGCCGGGATTTGCAGGAACATGTTCGCGAGCATCGCGATCAGGAGCGCGATCATGCCGACGAACAGGAACTTGCCCATGAAGCTGAAATCGCGCTTGGTGGTCGTGGCGATTGCGCCCATGGCGAAGAAGATCACGCCGGTGCCGACCGCGGCATAGCCGACGAGCTGCATGCCGTTCCTCATGGCCAGCGCGAAGTTGAGAATCGGCCCCAGCCACCAGCCCAGCAGCCCCGTCATCAGCAGGAGCAGCGCCACACCGACCCCGCTGTTGCGGTTGGCCGCGATGCCGAACTGCAGGCCGATCACCGCCGCGAGCATCACCAGCGTGCTGATGATCGGGTTCGCGAGGATGATGCCGCCGGTCGCCATGCCGACGAAGGCGCCGACGACGGTCGGCACCATGGTGAGCGCGAGCAGCAAATAGGTATTGCGCAGGACCCGCTGGCCCTGTTCGGCAACCGCGACGTCCTGGGCGGGCTCGTAGCTGATGCCACGACCTGCTGCCTGGTCGTCGGTGCGTATGGGTTTCAGTTCCATCCGATCCTCCTAGTTATGCGCCTAGACTACCTTAGCTGACCCGAGTTTCCATGACTGTCGCTAAAATGCGGGCGCACAAGGCTTTTTTCAAGCCCCGGAGAGTTGGCAGAGCGGTCGAATGCGGCGGACTTGAAATCCGTTAGCCCGCAAGGGCTCGGGGGTTCGAATCCCTCACTCTCCGCCATCGCGTGGCGGCGGCGCGGCCTCCCGCAGCAGCCAGGCCACCGCAGCGTGCTCATCGTCGAGGGTCTTGAAATCCAGCCCGCGCTGCTGGCCCAGCAGCGCGATGTATTCCTGCGACATGGCGACTTCCTTGCTGTCCGCGATGAACGCCACACGCAGCCCCGTGCCCGCGACCTGTACCAGGGCCTCCGATAGCCCGTATTGCTCCACCTTGAACACCGGGCGCGACGCGCGCACGGAGATCAGCAGCCGTGCCAGCTTGTGTTGACGCAGCGCGGCAAGGATCGCCTCGACGAACGCACGCGTCTCCTCGCCGGTTTCGCGTTCGCGCATTTCGGCCTTGATGTAGCTCGGATGGATCTCGATCGTGTAGCGCATGGCTGATGCTCAAGCAGACGCCGTCATTGTAGGCGGTGGACTGGCCGGGCTCGCGTGCGCGGTGGCGCTGGCGGAGAGCGGCTTGCGTACCGTGGTGCTCGAGCGCTCGTCCCAGCTCGGCGGCCGGGCGCGCAGCTGGACGCACGCGCCGAGCGGCGACGTGGTCGACATCGGGCCGCATGTCGTGCACAGCGAGTACGCGAACTTTCTCGCCTTGCTCGAGCGCCTGGGCACGCGCGATCGCATCCGGTGGCAGCGCGACCGGTTCATTACCATCGCCACGCAGCCGCCGACGGTGCTGCGGCACCGGCGCCTGCCGCCGCCGCTGAGCCTGCTGCCCGATCTGGTCGCCGGCTCGCGCCTCGGCCTGGGCGATCTGTTCTCCAACAACGCGCCGACCTGGCGCGCGCTCAAGTTCGGCGAGGAGGATGTGGCCGAGCTCGACCGCATCGCGGCGCTCGACTATCTCAGGCGCGCCGGGGTGAGCGAGCGCATGATCGACTGGTTCTGGCGCTTCGCCGCGATGGCGGTGATGAACGTGCCGCTCGAGGCGTGCTCGAGCGCGGCGCTGCTGCGCGTGCATGCGCAGCTCATCGGCCGGCGCGGGCTGCACTTTGGCTTCGCCGCGATCGGGCTGATGAACGTGCCGCTCGAGGCGTGCTCGAGCGCGGCGCTGCTGCGCGTGCATGCGCAGCTCATCGGCCGGCGCGGGCTGCACTTTGGCTTCGCCGCGATCGGGCTAGCCGAGCTCTACGCTGCGCAGGCCGAGCGGCTGATTCGCGCCGCCGGCGGAGAAGTGCTGCTGCACGCGAAAGCGCGGACGCTCGAGCGCTCGGGCGAGCTGCACCGCGTCACGCTGCAGGATGGCCGGCGAATCGCGGCGCGCTACTGCGTATGCGCGCTGCCGCCGCAGGATCTCGGCGCTTTGCGCCCGGAGCTCGCCGAGACATCGGCTTTCGAGCCGAGCCCGTACATCAGCGGCTATCTGTGGTTCGATCGCAAGCTGACCCGGGAGCGCTTCTGGGCGCTGCCCTGGTCGCCCGAGCGGCTCAATTGCGACTTCTACGATCTCTCGAACATCCGGCAGGGCTGGGGCGAGCGGCCCTCCGTCGTGGCGAGCAACATCATCCACAGCCACCGGGCCGCGGGGATGGACGATGCGGCGATCGTCGCAGCGAGCGTGCGAGAAATTACCGAGTTCCTGCCCGGCGCGGCCGCCGCGAAGCTCATCCATTCGGACGTGCATCGCATCCCGATGGGCATTGCCTGCCCGAAGCCCGGCACGGAGCTCAAGCGGCCCGCGACCGCGACGCGCGTGCCGCGGCTCTTCGTCGCCGGCGACTGGGCGCGCACCCAGCTGCCCTCGTCCATGGAAAGCGCGGTGCGCTCCGGGTTTCTCGCCGCCGAGGCGATCTTGTCCGACACCGGCCGCCCGCGCCGCTTCGCGCTGGCGTCACGGCCGACCGACGGGCTGGCCGGCGCAGTCCGAGCGGCGACTCGGCTCGTGCGAGGCTCGGGACCCCTTCTTGCTTAATGCCGGTCATGGACGCGACGCACATCTACTGCGCCAGCTGCCGCGCCATCCGGCCGGTCGAGTTCGAGCGGCTGCTCGCGAGCGAGGCGTCGCTGGGCACCGCGGCGCGCTGCGTGCGCTGCGGCTGGCTCGCGCTCGCGCCACGGCCGACCGACGGCCTCGCCGGCCTAGTCCGAGCAGCCACACGGCGCATCCGGCACGCAGGACCTGTTCTTGCTTAGGGCGGGTGGTGGACGCGACGCACATCTACTGCGCCAATTGCCGGGCCATCCGGCCGGTCGAGTTCGAGCGGCTGCTCGCGAGCGAGGCGTCGCTGGGCACCGCGGCGCGCTGCGTGCGCTGCGGCTGGCTCGCGCTCACGATGATCGGCGAGGCGCGCGTCTACTGCGACGTGTGCGACGAGATCCGCCCGGCGCTCTTGCACGAGTACCGCCCGGCGGGGCTGCTCTCCGGCGGGCTGGTGCGCTGCGCGGTGTGCTACGCCAGCCGCGCGCGTCTGTACGGCACCAAGGTCTCCGCCCGCTAATTGCGTTTCGGCACCACCAGGTTGCCCACCGTGACCTGAACGGCCTCGCCGTTCTGGTTGAGCGTGGTGGTGCGCAGCTTGATGATGCCGATGTCGGGGCGCGACTTCGACAGCCGCACCTCCAGCACCTCGCTCTCCACGCGCAGCTCGTCGCCCGGGCGCACCGGGGTCGGCCAGCGGAACTCGTCGAAGCCCGCGCCGACGATGCCGCCGGCGGGCTGCAGCTCGCTCGCGACCAGCAGGCGCATGGTCATCGCCGCCGTGTGCCAGCCGCTCGCGGCAAGGCCGCGGAAAATCGAAGCGCGCGCGGCGGCGTCATCCAGATGAAAGGCATGCGGGTCGAACTCGGCCGCGAAGCTCTTGATGCGCGCCGCGTCCACGCGCACACGCTCGGGGCCGCCGAACTTCTGTCCCGCTGTGAAATCCTCGAGATAGCGCACGCTGCGGCGGACTATACGCCACGGCACTGCTACACTAAAACCGGTCGCAACCATGAGAAGACGCACCGCCGTCTACAGCGGTTCCAGGGCCGCGCAGCCGCGTCAGGCAGCCAAGCCTGTGCCCGCGGCCCGTGTGGCAAAGGCGGCGGCGGGCCCGCCGCGGTTTGCCTGGCGCAAGGCGCTCGTGCCCTCGCTCCTGGGCATCATCGGGCTGCTACTCGGCGCGCTTTTGTTCTCGCAGCCGCATGGCGTGAGCCAGGCGCAGGTCGAAGCCCTGGTGCATCGCGCGATCGACGAGATTCCCCCCAGGCCGTCAGCGACGGAGGCGTTCGAAAAGATTCTCCCTTCGGTGGTCGCCGTGCGCGCCATGGCCGACGACGGCGAGGAGGGCACCAGGGGGATGGCCGAGGGCAAGGCCGACGTGCAGCGCGGCACCGGCGTGGTGATCGTCGAGTCCGGCCTGATCCTCACCAATTTGCACGTCGTGCAGGGGGCAAGGCGCATCCATGTCACCTTCTTCGACGGGCTCGACTCGGAGGCCGAGCTCGTCGGCCAGCGCGCCGAGCACGACCTGGCCGTGCTGCAGGCGAAGAGCCTGCCCGATGACATGATGCCCGCGACCATGCGCTCCACCAGCGGACTGCGGCCCGGCGACGAGGTGGTCGCGGTCGGCTTTCCCTTCGGCATCGGCCCTTCGGCTTCGGCCGGGGTGATCTCCGGACTCAAGCGCGACTACGTCTCGCCCGATGGCAAGCAGTCGCTCTCCAATCTCATCCAGTTCGATGCGGCGGTGAATCCCGGCAACTCGGGCGGGCCGCTGGTCACGCTCGACGGCGAGGTCGTCGGCATCGTCACCGGGCTCCTCAATCCGACCGAGCACCGCGTGTTCATCGGCATCGGCTTCGCCGTGCCGATCGAGAACGCGGCCTCGGCGATCGGCCTCTCACCTTTCTAAAGGACCGCCATGGAACAGGCAGCCACGCTCATGGAGCGCGTGCTCTACGAGGTCAAGAAGACCGTCGTCGGTCAGGACCATTTCCTCGAGCGCGTGCTGGTGGCGATGCTGGCCGGCGGGCATCTGCTGGTGGAAGGCGTGCCGGGGCTGGCTAAAACCCTGACGGTGAAGACGCTCGCCGCGACGGTGCGCGGCTCGTTCCGGCGCATCCAGTTCACGCCCGACCTGGTGCCGGCGGACCTGGTGGGCACGCGCATCTACAACCAGAAGACCAGCGAGTTCGCGACCTCGCTCGGCCCGGTGTTCTGCAACCTGCTGCTCGCCGACGAGATCAACCGCGCGCCGGCCAAGGTGCAAAGCGCGCTGCTGGAAGTCATGCAGGAGCACCAGGTCACGATCGCCGGCGAGATGCACAAGGTGCCCGATCCGTTCCTGGTGATGGCAACGCAGAACCCGATCGAGACCGAGGGCACGTATGCGCTGCCTGAAGCGCAGGTCGATCGGTTTTTGATGAAGGTGCTGGTCGGTTACCCCAGCGAAGAAGAGGAGTTCGTCATCGTCGAGCGCGTCACCGGGCCGGCGCACGAGCCGATGGCCGTCGCCACCACCGACCAGCTCGGCGAGCTGCAGCGCCAGTGCCGCAAGGGCTACGTCGAGCCGGCGCTGATCCAGTACGCGGTGCGCCTCGCCGCCGCCACTCGCCAGCCCGACAAGTACCTGACCTACGGCGCGAGCCCGCGCGCCTCGATCCACATGATCGAGTGCGCGCGCGCGCTCGCCTTCCTGCGCGGGCGCGACTACGCGCTGCCGGAAGACGTGGTCGATCTGGTGCCCGACGTGCTGCGCCATCGCCTGGTGCTGTCGTACGAAGCACTCGCCGAAGGGCTCACGCCCGACGAGCTCATCAAGCGGCTGATGCAGAAGGTGCGTGCCCCCGACAAGCCGCTCGCCGCCCATGTCAAAGTCGAAAGCCGCGCTCTCGACGGGCTGCTGCACGGCGACTACCGCACCCTGTTCCGCGGCTTCGGTCTCGATCTCGCCGATATCCGCGAGTACCAGTACGGCGACGACGTGCGCCACATCGACTGGAACGTTACCGCCAGGCTGCAGACCCCTTACGTGCGCGAATACCACGAGGATCGCGAGATCACCGCCTGGTTCCTGCTCGACCTGTCGCGCTCGATCGACTTCGGCTCGCAGGACGTGCAGAAGCGCGCGCTGTCGGCCGATTTCGTCGCGTTGCTGGCGCGCCTTCTTACGCGCCATGGCAACCGCGTCGGCGCGATCTTCTACGGCCTGGACGTCGACCGCGTGATCGCGCCGCGCACCGGCCGGCGCCAGGTGCTCGCCATCCTGCACGCCATGGAGCAGCGCCCGCCGCTGCCGGAAGGCAAGGGCACGCAGCTCGACGCGCTGCTCAAGAGCGCCTTCAACTTCATCCACCGGCGCTCGCTGCTGTTCATCGTGTCGGACTTCATCAGCGCGCCGGGCTGGGAGCGCCCGCTCACCCAGCTCGCGCAGCGGCACGAAGTGCTCGCGGTGCGCCTGCAGGATCCGCTCGAAAGCGAGCTGCCCGACCTCGGCCTGCTCGTGTTCCAGGACGCCGAGACCGGCGAGCAGGTGTTCGTCGACACGCACGACGGAAGCTTTCGCAAGCGCTTCATGGACGCCGCGGAAAAGCGCGAGGCCGAGGTGCGCGGCGCGCTGCGCGATTCGGGCGTCGATGCGCTCGAGCTCTCGACCGGCGCCGATCTCGTCGACACGGTGCTGCGCTTCGCGGATCTGCGCAAGCGCAAGCGCGTTGTGAGGGCGCATGACCTTCCAGTGGCCTGAGTTCCTCTGGCTCGGCGCCGGCCTGCCCTTGCTGGTGCTGGCCTACGTGTACATCGTGCGCCGCAGGAAGAAATTCGCGGTGCGCTATTCGAACCTCGCGCTCCTCAAGGAGGCGATGAGCGGCGCGAGCTGGCGCCGGCACGTGCCGCCGTTCCTGCTGCTGGTCGGCCTCGCGGCGCTGATCGTCGCGATCGCGCGCCCGAGCGCGCTGATGACGCTGCCTTCGCAGCACGAGACCGTGATCCTCGCGATGGATGTCTCGGGCAGCATGCGCGCGAGCGACGTCGAGCCGAACCGGCTCGTGGCGGCGCAAAACGCCGCCAAGGCTTTCATCGCCGACCAGCCCGACAGCGTGAGGATCGGCATCGTCGCCTTCGCCGGCACCGCCACCGTGGCGCAAGCTCCGACGAAGAACAAGGAGGACCTGTACGCGGCGATCGACCGCTTCCAGCTGCAGCGCGCCACCGCGATCGGCAGCGCGATCATCGTGTCGCTCGCCACGCTCTTCCCGGACGGCGGCTACGACGTCTCGACCTTCAGCTACGGCGCCGAGACGAAAAGGAAGCCGCCGGCCAATTTTAAGCCGGTGCCACCCGGCTCCTATTCTTCCGCGGTGATCATCCTGCTCACCGACGGGCAGCGCACCAGCGGCCCCGACTCGGTGATGGCGGCGCGGCTCGCCGCCGAGCGCGGCGTGCGCATCTTCACCGTCGGCGTCGGCACGCCGGAAGGCAAGATCGTCGGCTTCGACGGCTGGTCGATGCACGTGCGCCTCGACGAGGAGACGCTGCGCTCGATCGCCGATCTCACGCGCGGCGAATATTTCTATGCCGGCAACGCGGTCGACCTGAAGAAAATCTACCAGACCATGAACTCGCGCCTGGTGATGGAGACGAAGAAGACCGAGATCGGCGCCTTCTTCTCCGCGGCGGCGGCGCTGCTGGTGCTCGCCGGCGGGCTCTTGTCGCTCGCCTGGTTCAACCGCATCGTTTAGTGACGTTCTCGAGAGAGCGTCTCATCCGGTTCTCGCACTGCGACCCGGCGGGCATCGTCTACTTCGTCAACTTCTTCGAC
>VBCP01000197.1:0-2461 GCA_005888925.1 Betaproteobacteria bacterium
AGCCCTTGTCGGCGCGGCGGCCGCGGATCGCGATCCACATGCCGCGCTGGATCAGCGCCAGCGTCAGGCGGCCGGGCTCCTCCACCACGATCCAGCACGAGCCGTTGCCGACCGATTTGCGGATGCGGTTGAACGCCGCCACCAGGAACGGCTGGACCGAGGCGAGGTGCATGTCCGCCTTGACGAAGATTTCGGCGAGCCGGCCGATGAGCGCGCGATCCACCGCGCACGCGAGGCGCGGCCCCAGCGGCGCGGTCTCGGTGACGTTGATCTGCCACTCGGCGGCGCGCGGCCCGTGCAGCGTATTGAAGCGATGCGCCGCGAGCGCCTGCCACTGCTCGGGCGTCTTCAGGGTCTCGTTGTACGGCAGCAGCGCGTAGCGCACGAACTGATCGGCGAGCACCACGGCCGCCTCGCCCTTGCGGCCCGCCAGCGTGGCGGCGAGCGCCTCGACCGGCGCGTTCCAGCTGCCGTCGTTCGCGGCAAGGTCCACCGATCTTCCGCCGGTGATGTAGATGCGGTCCGGCGCGAGGCCGATGCGCACCTGCTTGTTACGCCACAAAAGTGACACGGTTGATCTCCTCGAGACTTGTTTCGCCGTTATTGACCAGCCGCTGTGCGGCCTCCCTGAGCGGCAGCGTGCCGGCGGCACGCGCCACTTCTTTCAGTTTTCTGGCCGGCGCGCGGGCGATGATCAGCTCGCGCAGCTCGTCGTTCAGCACCAGGAGCTCGCCGATCGCCTTGCGGCCGCGAAACCCGGTTCCCCGGCACTGGGCACAGCCGCGCCCGTGGCAGGCGGTGCAGTAGATGCGCACCAGGCGCTGGGCGAGCACCGCGTTCAGCGCCGACACCAGGTTGTAGGGGTCGACGCCCATGTGCATGAAGCGGCCGAGCACGTCGAACGCGTTGTTCGCGTGCACCGTGGTGTAGACCAGGTGGCCCGTGAGCGCCGACTGCACGGCGATCTCGGCGGTCTCGGGGTCGCGGATCTCCCCGACCATGATGCGGTCGGGGTCGTGGCGCAGGATCGAGCGCAGGCCGCGCGCGAAGCTGAGGCCTTTCTGCTCGTTCACCGGGATCTGCAGCACGCCGGGGAGCTGGTACTCGACCGGGTCCTCGATCGTGATGATCTTGTCCAGGCCTTTATTGACTTCCGTGATGGTCGCGTACAGCGACGTGGTCTTGCCGCTGCCGGTCGGGCCGGTGACCAGCAGCATGCCGTAGGGCTCGGCGGAGAGCTTGCGCATGCGCTCGATGATGTCCGGGTCGAAGCCCAGGGCGTTGAGCGTCAGTCCCTGCAGCTGGTCCGACAGCGCGCGCCGGTCGAGGATCCGCAGCACCGCGTCCTCGCCCAGGGCGCTCGGCATCACCGAGACGCGGAAGTCGATCTCGCGGCCCTCGCGGCGCGCCTTGAAGCGGCCGTCCTGCGGCACGCGCCGCTCGGCGATGTCGAGCTCCGACATCACCTTGATGCGCGAGATCACCTGCTCGGCGACTTCGACGCCGGGCACCGTCTCGGCGGGCGTCAGCACGCCGTCGACGCGGTACTTGATCGTCAGCCCGTTGCCCGTGCACTCCAGGTGGACATCGCTGGCCCCGGCCTTGATCGCGTCGTACAAGGTGGAGGCCACGAGGCGCACCACCGGGCTGTCGGTCTCGCTGATCGTCTCGAAGGAGAGGTCCTGCGCGGCATCGGCCACCACCGCCTGCGACTTGATCTCCGAGGTGACGCCGTCCATCGCGCGCATGGCCGCTTCCTGCCGCGCGAGGTGATCCGCCACGTCCTGGCGGCGTGCCAGGCGGTAGCGAAAGGGCACTGCGAGGCGCTCTTCCAGCCAGTCCTGCGTGTCGAGGTCGAAGGGATTGCCGAGCACGACGGCGACGGCGCCTTCGTCGTTGCGCAGCGCGATGCAGCCGCGGCGCGCGCACTCGGCGTAGGGCACGAGGTCGAAGGCGGCCTCGGCGGCGCACATCTCCTCGAGCGTCATGCCCGGCATGTGCAGCGCCTGCGACAGGTGCGTGACGACTGCTTCGCCGTGCTCGCGTTCCAGTGTTTCGATGTTCATTTGATGTTCCCTGCAAGCTCGAAGATCGGCATGTACATGAGCACCACGACGAAGCCGATGGCGACGCCGAGCACGGCCATCAGCACCGGCTCGAAGGCGCGGGTGAACCAGTCGACGAAGCGCGCCACCTCGTCGTCGTGGAAGCGAGCGATCTCGCCGAGCATGCGGCCCATGTCGCCGCTGCGCTCGCCGACGGCCATCATTCGGGCCGCCACTGGCGTCGCGAGCCCCGCCGTCCCCATGGCAGCGGACATGGCGTGGCCTTCTTCAATCAGCGACCGCGCACGCGCGAGCTGGGGGCGCATGTGCGAAGCGAGAAGATCCTGCACCATCTCCAGCGCGCGCACCGCCGGGATGCCGGCGCGCATCAGCATGCCGGCCGTGCGGTAGAGGCG
>VBCP01000197.1:2519-3933 GCA_005888925.1 Betaproteobacteria bacterium
GCCGAGAATAAAAGCGGAAAACAAAAAGAAGCCGTGTTTTCCGACGAAACTGCCGAAGGCGAGCAGGAGCTGCGAGAAGAAAGGCAGCGTGCCCGCCATGTCCTCGTAGACCTGCGCGAAGCGCGGCACCACGTAGAACATGAGGAAGCCGAGCACCAGCGTGCCGACGATCACGAGGATCGCCGGATAGATGCTCGCGGA
The DNA here is from genome assembly GCA_005888925.1 of Betaproteobacteria bacterium. Taxonomy (GTDB): domain Bacteria; phylum Pseudomonadota; class Gammaproteobacteria; order Burkholderiales; family SG8-39; genus SCGC-AG-212-J23. The sequence continues at coordinate 2,721 of VBCP01000197.1, forward strand.
CACGACTTTCTTCTTCACCCGCTCGAGCTCTTCCTGATAGGCGATGAAGCGCGACAGCGCTTCCTTGACGTTGCCCGTGCGCTCGCTCGCCTTGATCGTCGCGACGTAAAGCGGCGAGAAATGTTCGGGGAACGCGGCGACCGCTTTCGAGAACGGCTCACCGCGGTGAATTGATGCGACGAGGCCACCCAGCACCTGCTGGCGTTCTCCCGCGGTGTCTTTCTCCGCGAGCGTCTGCAGCGCCTCGACGAGGTTCAGCCCCGCCTCGAGGAGCGAAAGCAGCTCGATGGAAAAGAGCGATGTCTTGAAGGCCGCACCGCGGCGCACGCGAGGCACGCCGAGCGCTTGCCGTTTCCCCTCGATGGAGAACACGGTCAGGCCGCGGCCTTCCGCCATGCCGCGCGCGTCGGCCTCGCTCCCCGCCTCGAGGCTTAGAGCGATGACCTGTTGCTGCGCGTCGAGTGCGTGGACGTTGAATTGCATCTATTTGTTCAGCGTGACCTGCTGTTCGAGACCGATATCGGCGTCTTCACCGCTGCCGCCGGGCTTGCCGTCGCGGCCGAGCGAGTAGACGTCGTACTCGCCCTTCGCGCCGGGCACGCGGTACAGGTACGGACGGCCCCAGGGATCGTTCGGTACCGACTTCTTGAGATACGGGCCGCTCCAGTTCGCCTCGGTGGCGGGCTTCGTCATCAGCGCCGCGAGGCCTTGCTCCGCCGTCGGGTAGTGGCGCGTATCGAGGCGGTACTGGTCGAGTGCCTTCTCGAGCGAATCGATCTGCGCGCGCGCGACCTGCACTTCCGACTTGCCGACCTGCCCGAAGTAGCGCGGCGCCACGTAGCCGGCGAGCAAGCCGATGATCACGATCACCACCAGCAGCTCGAGCAGCGTGAAACCTCTGGATCTGGACATTGAAGCCTCCCTCTCCCTTTTGTAGTTGGCCGCCTTAAATGCTTGTAGTGCGGCCTATGACAGTTAGCAGTTGCTGTGCCAGCTCAGAAAGACGTGTTCTTTCAACCTATTGCGGAAAGCCTCTACCGCGAATCGCTGCAACCCTGTGGGCCGCGCCCGACGGGGGCGGCGCTATAGCCTTCAACACCTTGTTTCAGTAGGTTTTCCTGTGTCGCTCCGCACCGACGAATTCCTGGAAAAAGGGCGCTGAAATCATCAAAAAAAAGGCCGGTGCACGAGGCACCGGCCTTCAAGCACAACA
>VBCP01000198.1 GCA_005888925.1 Betaproteobacteria bacterium
CGCGCCGGACTTCGCCGGCGAGCGCCTGCTCCTCGGCGTCGCGCTTTGCCTGCTGCTGCACTTCGGCGGCGATCTCGCGGCGCAGCGGCTCGACCACCTCGCGGCGAATGTCGTCGGCGAACGAGCTCGACGTGCCGGGCGGATTGGGAACGCTCGGCGCCGCGGGAGGCGTTGGCGGGCCGCCGCGCAGCTGGACGCCGCGCTCATCGATGATGATCTCGCGCGGCGGGCTGCCCGATGATCACCTCGGGCGCCTGCGAGCGCTTGCCCTTGGGCTTGATGTGCACGCCGTGATCGTCGACGGTGATGTCGACGTTGCGGCTCGACGGCACGCGGCTCGTCCTGGTCGCGATGTCCCAGGTGAAAGGTGGCAGGCTCGAGAGCACGCCCGCCAGGATCATGACCAGCACCGACAGGAGAAAGAAGCGCTTCCACGTGATCGACACCAGCCACTCGGCATAGCGGCGGTATGCCGACGCGATGCCGCTGCCGACCTGCCTAGCGCTGATGATCAGCGACATGCTCTCGCTTGGCTCCCGTGCGTTGAATGACTCGCACTGTAGGGAGGCCCTCCCCGGGCCGCGACCCGTTTGCGACGGACTGCAGCAGGGCGGCGCCAGCTGCAGCTACGGACGATGGATGGCGGGGCACTAGCCGCGCCGTTCGAGAAACTCTGACAGCGCCTTGCAGGTGTGGCCGCGGCCGGAGCGGGCCTTTTCCGGCGGGCCCTGGAACACGATGCGCCCCCCGCCGTCGCCGCCTTCGGGGCCGAGGTCGATGATCCAGTCGGCTTCCGCGATCACGTCCAGGTTATGCTCGATGACGAGCACGGTGTGCCCGGCGTCGACCAGGCGGTGCAGCACATGGATCAGCTTCTCGACATCGGCCATGTGCAGGCCGACGGTGCTCACCAGCTTGATGCGCTGCGCCTCGCCGCCGGAGAGGGTGGGGCTTTGCTGCCCCAGGGTGAGATAACCCAGGCCCACGTCCTGCAGCAGCTTCAGGCAGCGCTGGATCGACGGATGCGCGGCGAAGAATTCCAGCGCCTCGTCGACGTTCATCGCCAGCACCTCGCCGACGCTCCTGCCGCGCAGCTTCACCGTCAGCGTGTCGGCATTGAAGCGCGCCCCGCGGCACGATTCGCAGGTGACGCGCACGTCGGGCAGGAAGGACATGGCGATTTTCTTCATGCCCTGGCCTTCGCATTCCTCGCAGCGCCCGCCGCTGGTGTTGAACGAGAAGCGGCTCGCGGTCCAGCCGCGCACCCGCGCCTCGGTGGTGTCCGCAAACAGGCGCCGGATCTGGTCCCAGAAGCCGACGTACGTCGCGGGGCACGAGCGCGGCGTCTTGCCGATCGGCGTCTGGTCTTCTCCACCAGCGATTCGTACAGCACATCGCGGGCGAGGGTGGACTTGCCCGAGCCCGAGACGCCGGTGACCGCAACCAGCCGTCCCAACGGGACGCTTACGTCCAGGTTCTTGAGGTTGTGCAGCTTGGCGTTCTGGATCTCGAGGCACGGCGTCTTGCCATTGCGCCGCGGATGCAGCGGATGGCGCAGCGGCTCGCGCAGAAAGCGCCCGGTGACCGAGTCGGGCTGGTTCACCAGATCGTCGGCGTGGCCCTGCGCGATGACGCGCCCGCCGAGCTTGCCGGCGCCGGGCCCGAGGTCGATCACGTGCTGCGCGCGCCGGATCGTGTCCTCGTCGTGCTCGACCACCACCAATGAGTTGCCCTTCGCTTCCAATTTCTCGAGGACGTCCAGCAGGACCTTGTTGTCGCGGTGGTGCAGCCCGATGGTCGGCTCGTCGAGGATGTAGCAGACGCCGCGCAGATTGGACCCGAGCTGCGCCGCGAGCCGGATGCGCTGCGCCTCGCCGCCCGAGAGCGTCGGCGCCGAGCGATCGAGCGTCAGATAGCCGAGCCCCACCTCGCGCAGGAACCCGAGGCGCGAGCCGAGTTCGGCGACAAGATCGCGCGCGATCTCGCGTTCCCGGCCGGCGAGCTCGAGCTCCGCGAAGCGTTTCTCCAGCATCGACACCGGCAGCCGCCCAAAGTCGGCGATGTTCTTCCCCTGCCAGAGGACCGCGAGCGCTTCCGGATTGAGCCGCTTGCCTTCGCACTCGGGGCACTGCTCGTCGAGCTCGAGCCATTCGATCCACGAATCGAGCACGTTGTCCTCGGCGCCGGTCTTCGAGCGCTCCTCGTCCCATTCCACTTCTTCGATCGAGAGGCCCGTGCCATAGCACGCTGCGCACCAGCCGTGCTTGGAGTTGTAGGAGAACAGGCGCGGATCGAGCTCGGGGAAGCTGCGCCCGCAGGAGCGGCACGCGCGCTTGGTCGAGAACACCTGCACGTCCTTCTCCAGCACGTGCAGCACGCCCTTGCCCATCTCCAGGGCGGTGCGCAGCGCGTTGCGCAGGGCCGGCTCCGCCTTCGCCTCCACCTTGAGCGTGAGGACGGGGAGCTCGATCGTGTGCTCCTTGAACCGATCGATGCGCGGGAACGGCCGCACCGGCAGCAGCTTGCCGTCGACGCGCAGGTGCCAGTAGCCCTTGCCCGCGGCCCATTTCGCGAGGTCGGTGTAGACGCCTTTGCGGTTCAGCACCAACGGCGCCAGCAGCGTCACCGTTTTGCCGCGGTACTCGCGCATCAGCCTGGCCGCGATCACCTCTTCGCTCTGCGGCTCGATCGGGATCTCGCACTTTGGGCAGTACTGCGTGCCGAGCTTGACGAAGAGCAGCCGCAGGAAGTGATGCACCTCGGTCAGCGTGCCGACGGTCGACTTGCGCCCGCCGCGGCTGGTGCGCTGCTCGATCGCGACCGTGGGCGGGATGCCGAAGATCGCATCCACATCCGGGCGCGAGGCCGCCTGCACGAACTGGCGCGCATAGGCGTTCAGCGACTCGAGATAGCGGCGCTGCCCTTCGTTGAACAGGATGTCGAACGCGAGCGTCGACTTGCCCGAGCCCGACACGCCGGTGATCACGGTAAAGCGCCCGCGCGGGATCTCGACGTCGATGTTCTTCAGGTTGTGCTCGCGCGCGTTGTGGATGCGGATGGTGTTGCCGAGATAACGGCCCGCCGCGGGCTCCTTTGCCGCCACCGGGACGCCGGAGCCGATCTTTTGCTGGTAGTCGCGCAAGGCCTTGCCGGTGTGGGACGTGGCATGCGCCATGACCTGCGCCGGCGTGCCCTCGCAGACGATCTGTCCGCCGGCATCGCCGCCTTCGGGTCCGAGGTCGAGGATCCAGTCGGCCGAGCGCATGACGTCGAGGTTGTGCTCGATCACCACGATCGAGTGCCCGGCATCGAGCAGCTGGCGGAATGCGCGCAGCAGCTTCGCCACATCGTCGAAGTGGAGCCCCGTGGTGGGCTCGTCGAACAGGAACAGCTTCGGGTCCGACGCCACCTCGGTGTCGGCGAGGTAGCCCGCGAGCTTCAGGCGCTGCGCTTCGCCGCCGGAGAGCGTCGGCACCGGCTGGCCGAGCTTGAGATAGTCGAGCCCCACCTCCACCAGCGGCTTCAGGCGCTGCACCAGCTCGGCATGCGCGCCGAAGAAGCGCAGCGCTTCAGACACCGTCATGTCGAGCGCGTCGGCAATCGACTTGCCGCGGATCGTCGCGTCGAGCACCTCGGCGCGGTAGCGGCGGCCGTCGCAGTCCGGGCAGCGCAGATACACGTCGGAGAGGAACTGCATCTCGACGTGCTCGAAGCCGTTGCCGCCGCACGCGGGGCAGCGGCCGTTGCCCGAGTTGAAGCTGAAGGTGCCGGGCGTATAGCCGCGCTCCTTGCCCACGGGAGATTTGGCGAACAGCGCGCGGATGCAATCGAAGGCGCCGACGTAGCTCGCGGGGTTCGAGCGCGTCGTCTTGCCGATGGGGGACTGGTCGACCAGCACGACGTCGCTCACCTGGTGCGCGCCTTTCAAAGCCCGATGGGCGCCGGGCGCCTCGGTGGGCTTGCCTTTCGACTTGCGCAGCGCGGGATAGAGCACATCCTGGATCAGCGTCGATTTGCCGGAGCCCGAAACGCCCGTCACGCATACCAGGCGCTCGAGCGGCAGGCGCACGTCGATGTTCTTCAGGTTGTGCTGGGCCGCGCCTTCGAGCGTGAGGAAGATGCGTGCCGGCGCCGGCTCGCGGTGTTCGACCGCTTTCTTGCGCCCGGAGAGATAGTCCGCGGTGAGCGTGCTCTCGGCCGCGAGCTTCTCCGCCGGCCCGAAGAACACGATCTCGCCGCCGCGCTCGCCGGGCCCCGGCCCCATGTCGAGGATGCGGTCGGCGGCGAACATGATCTGCGGGTCGTGCTCGACCACGACCAGCGAATTGCCGGCGTTGCGCAGCCGCTTCATCACGTCGATCACGCGGCCCATGTCGCGCGGATGCAGGCCGATGGACGGCTCATCCAGCACGAAGAGGGTATTGACGAGCGAGGTGCCCAGCGCGGTGGTGAGGTTGATGCGCTGCACCTCGCCGCCGGACAGCGTGCGCGACTGGCGGTCGAGCGTCAGGTAGCCGAGCCCGACCTGGCACAGGTAGCCCAGCCGCGTGCGCACCTCGGTAAGCAGCAGGTCGGCGGCCTCGTCCATCGGCGCCGGGAGCGTGAGCTGCTCGAAGAATGCTTTCACGTCGGAGACCGAAAGCAGCGTCAGCTCGCGGATGGAGCGCCCGTCGAGTTTCCACAGCAGCGCGTCCGGCTTGAGCCGCGTGCCGTGGCACGCCTGGCACTCCGTGTATGCCCGGTATTTCGAGAGCAGCACACGGATGTGCATCTTGTAGGCCTTGGTCTCGAGCCATTTGAAGAAGCGCCGCACGCCGTACCAGGTGCCCGGCCACGATTTGCGCCAGCTCACCCACTCGGGCTCGCCTTCCAGCACCCACGTCTTCTGCGCTTCGGTCAGGTCGCGGAACGGCGTGTCCAGCGGCATGCGCCGCTTCTTCGCGTACTTCTCGAGATCGTCCTGGCATTCCTTGAAGCTCGGGCTCTGCCAGGGACGCACCGCGCCTTGGCGGAGGGTCTTTGCCTCATCGGGCACCACCAGCCCGAAATCGACGCCGATCACTCGTCCAAATCCGCGGCAGGCCTCGCACGCGCCGATCGGCGAGTTGAACGAGAACGCGGCGGGCGTTGCCTCGGCGTAGTGGATGTCGCAGTCGGCGCAGTGCAGGTCTGAAGAGAACTTAAAAACAGGGACAGACCCTATTTTTCTCATTTCGGATTCGGACGGCAGGGCGGCCGGACTTTCGACGTAGATATTCGCGCGACCCTGGCCGACGCGCATCGCCGCTTCCAGCGCATCCATTACCCGCGGCTTCTCGGTCGACGAGATACGCACGCGATCCTGGATCACCTCGATGCAGCCCTTGGCTTTGCTGTGAATCTTGGTGTAGCCCTGCGCTTCGAGCAGCTGCAGCACCTCGGCTTCGCTGAAGTTCTTCGGCACGTTGACCGGGAAGGTGACGAGCAGCCGCTCGTCGGGCCTTTCCGCCAGCACATGGAAGATCGATTGCGGCGTATCGCGCACCACCGGCTTGCCGCAGCCGCGGCAGTGGAGCTTCGCCGCGCGCGCGAAAAGGAGCTTCAGGTGGTCGTTCAGCTCGGTCATCGTGCCGACGGTCGAGCGCGAGGTGCGCACCGGGTTGGTCTGGTCGATGGCGATCGCCGGCGGGATGCCCTCGACCGCGTCGACCTGCGGCTTGTCCATGCGGTCGAGGAACTGTCGCGCGTAGGGGCTGAAGGTCTCGACGTAGCGGCGCTGGCCCTCGGCATAGAGCGTGTCGAAGACGAGCGACGACTTCCCCGAGCCCGAAACGCCGGTCACCACGACCAGTTCGCCGGTCGGGATCGCTAGGCTGAGGTTCTTGAGGTTGTTCTGGCGGGCGCCGCGGATGACGATCGCGTCGCCGGGAATCTGTTCCTGCTTCACTGCCGCTAATTTTAGCGGCTTACCGAGGGGTTACTGAGCGGGTTCCTCTGATTTCGTGCCGCTGACCAGCAGGTTTCGCATCAGCGAGCCGCAGTGCGCGCAGTGGACGATCCCCGAGGCGTAGAGCTTGAATTCGTCGCCGTCGCAGCGCAGGCAGTAGTACTGCGGGCCCCAGTCCTGGAGCACCGCCACGCGCTTGGCGCGCCGGCGCCGCTTGCTGCGGTACTCGGCGAGCCGGATGACGTTCTGCTGCTCTTCGTGCTGCGGGTTTTCCACAGCCGATCATTTAAATAGTCCCGTTCCCCGGCGATCCACCAAGGCGTATAGTCCGAGCAGTCGAAAAGAAACGGGCGCAAAGCCCGCGGCCGGAAGGGAGACCCTCCAACTAGTTCGAGGAGACTAGTCATGACCCAGCCGCAAGCCGAACTGTTCGACCTCTACCGCGCCGGCCTGAAGACCGCGGCCGACCTCATGAAGACCTCGCTCGAGAGCGCGGAACGGCTGCAAAACCAGCAACTTGTCGCGATCCGCAGCGCCATCGACCAACAGTCCAAATCAGTGAGCGAGCTCTCGCATGCCAAGACGCTCGACGAATTGCTCACGCTACAGAGCCGTATGGCAGGGGCCCAGTTCGAGCGCGCGATGAGCCTGTGGCGCGATCTCTTCCAGGCGGCGGGCGAAAACCAGCGCAACTGGCTGAGCGAGACCTACGCGCTCACCGCGCGGGCGACCGAGGAAGCAGCGAAGCTGGCAGCGGCCGCGACGCCGAATGCCGGCACGCGGCAGGCGGCCAAGGGCCCGCACCAGGAGCATCGGCGCTCCGCTTAGCGCTTTAAGGCCTGATGTAGGCCCAGCCTTCCCGCTGGCGCTTCATGATGTGCGACACGCCCGCTTGCACGTAGGCGATGCCGCCGTACATCTCGTCGCGCGTGACCTTGGTGTTGTGCATCGTGTTCTCGCAGGCGATCAGGCCGACGCTGTCGTCGAGCGCGCTCGCGAGTCCGCCGGTGACCTTCGAGTCGGCCTTGAGCATCGCGAGGCCCGGGCCGTAGGCGACGATCTCGATCTGCACGTTGTCCTTGCCAAGATCGGTCTGCACGTTCTTCGCGTTGTTGAGCGCGAGCTGCCATTTGGCGGGGTCGTTGTCGCTGACCTGGAAGATCACGCGCTGCTTCGCGGCAGGCTTCTTCTGCTGCGCAAACGCCGGGACGGCGGTCAATCCAATCAGGGCGAGGACAGTGCGGCGGTTCATTCCAGTTCCTCCAGGGTGCGCGGCCAGCTCTTCTTGAGCAGCCGCGATAAGGCGCGATCGGCGAGGATCTTGCCGCCGGTCTGACAGCGCGCGCAATAGTTGGTTTCGTTCTCGGCGAAGACGATGCGCTGCACCGGCGCGCCGCAGACCGGGCAAGGCTTGCCATAGCGGCCGTGCACCGCCATACCCTCACGAAACGCGGTGACTTTCTCCGGCAGCGCGCCCGCCGCCTCCGCGCGCACGCGGTCGGTCCACAGGGCGAGCGTCGC
>VBCP01000023.1 GCA_005888925.1 Betaproteobacteria bacterium
CGCCGGAGAAACCCAATGCCGAGCCCTGGGCGAAATACGAGGGCACGCAGGCGAAGGCGCTCGGCATCCAGAACCTCGCCGAGCACGGCGCGCAGGGCCGCGGCGTGATGATCGACCTGCACCATCACTTCGGCCGCGAGCGCCACGCCGTGACCTACGACGAGCTGATGCGCGTCCTGGACCAGGACAAGGTCCAGATCGAGCGCGGCGACATGGTCTGCTTCTACACCGGCTTCGCCGACGTGATCCTCGAGCTCAGGAAGAACCCCGATCCGAAGCTCCTGCACGGCACCTGCAGCGGCCTCGAAGGCCGCGACGAGCGCCTGCTGCAATGGATCACCGACTGCGGCGCGGCCTGCCTCCTGGCCGACAACTTCGCGGTGGAGCTGATCCCGATAAGCATCACCAAGCCACAGCCGCACGCCGCGATGCCGCTGCACGAGCACTGCATCTTCAAGAACGGCATCCATCTGGGCGAGCTGTGGTATTTCACCGAGCTCGCGCGCTGGCTGCGCGCGCACGGCCGCAACCGCTTCCTCCTCACCGCGCCGCCGCTGCGGCTGCCCGGAGCGGTCGGCTCGCCGGCGACGCCGATCGCGACCGTATGAAGGTCGCGCTCATCACCGGCGCCTCGTCTGGCATCGGCGCCGCGACGGCGAAAGAGCTGGCGCGCCGCGGCTGGCGGGTCGCGATCAACTATGCGAGCAATCAAGCTGCCGCCGAGACGGTGGCGCAGCAGTGTGGGAATGCAATCGCGGTGCAGGCGGATGTATCCAATGACGCCGACTGCCGCAGGCTGGCGAAGACGGTGCTGGACAGGTTCGGTGCCATCGACGCCCTGGTGAACAATGCGGGCACCACGAAGGTGGTGGCGCACGACAACCTGGACGGGCTCAGCTACGAGGATTTCCAGCGCATCTTCGCGCTGAACGTGATCGCGCCCTTCCAGATGGTGCGTGCCTGCCGCGAAGCGCTGAAGGCGAGCCGCGGCGCCGTGGTCAATGTCTCCTCGGTCGCTTCGGTGCTCGGCACCGGCTCATCGGTCGCCTACGCGGCTTCCAAGGCCGCGCTGGAGACGATGTCGCTCTCGCTCGCGCGTACGCTCGCGCCGGAAGTGCGCGTCAATGTCGTGGCGCCCGGGCACACGAACACGCCCTGGCACGTGCAGATGCGCGGCGCGGAGCGTGCCGCCGAGATCGAGCGCCGCTACGAGTCGATCGCGCCGCTCAAGGCGGTGAGCCAGCCGGAAGACGTGGCCGATGCCATCGTCTGGCTGATCGTCGGCGCGGCGCGCACCACTGGCGAGGTGATCTGCGTCGACGGCGGCATGCACATCGCCACGCCGCGTTGAATAGCTTCGATTACGTCATCGTCGGCGCAGGCTCGGCGGGCTGCGTGCTCGCCAACCGCCTGACCGAGGATCCGCGCGTGCGCGTGCTGCTCCTCGAGGCCGGGCCGCGCGACACCGACTTCTGGATCCACGTGCCGCTCGGCTACGGCAAGCTCTTCGCGCGCACCGACATCAACTGGGCCTACCAGTCGGAGCCGGAGCCGGCGCTGAACGGCCGGCGCATCTTCACGCCGCGCGGCAAGGTGCTCGGCGGCTCCTCCTCGATCAACGGCCTGGTCTACATCCGCGGGCAGCCCGAGGACTACGACGGCTGGGGAATCGCTGGCTGGGATTTCGCGTCCCTGCTTCCCTACTTCCGCAAATCGGAAAACCAGGTGCGCGGCGCGGACGCGTGGCACGGCGTCGGCGGGCCGTTCGAGGTCGGTGGTCTCGAGCGCCACGAGCTCTGCGACGCGTTCATCGATTCGGCGGCGGCGCTCGGCATCCCGCGCAATCGGGACTTCAACGGCGCGACGCAGGAGGGCACGGGCTACTACCAGGCGAGCACCTGCCGCGGCCGGCGCTGCAGCACCGCGACGGGCTATCTCCGCGCCGCCGAGAAGCGACCGAATCTCCGGGTGGAAGTGAACGCGCTCGCGACGAAGATCCAGTTCGATGGGCGCCGCGCGACCGGCGTTTCTCTCGCCGATAAAACCTTCGAGGCCAAGCGCGAGGTGATCCTCGCCGGCGGCAGCTTCAACTCGCCGCAGCTCCTGCAGCTCTCGGGTGTCGGCCCCGGTGCGCTGCTGCAGCGGCTGGGCATTCCGGTGCTCGCGGATCTCCCGGTGGGAGAAGGGCTGCAGGATCACTTCTACGCCCGCACCTTCTGGCGCTCGCGCAAGCCGCTCACGCTGAACGACGACATGGCCTCGTGGCTGGGCAAGCTGCGCATCGGCCTGCAGTACCTTTTGCGGAAGACAGGGCCGCTCACCATCGCCGCGGGCTACGCCGCCGCGTTCGTGCGCACGCGGCCCGAGCTCAAGCGGCCCGATGCGCAGATCTACTTCATCAATTTCTCCACCGCCAGGCGCGGCGGCGTGCTGCACGCGTTCTCGGGCTTCACCTGCTCGGTGTCGCAGCTCCAGGTCGAGTCGCGCGGCTCGGTCGCGATCCGCTCGAGTGATCCGCGCGAGGCGCCGGCGATCCGCTACAACTATCTCGCGACCGAGAACGACCGGCGCGTGATGGTCGACGGCCTGAAGATCGTGCGGCGCATCGTCAATACGAAACCGCTCTCCGACTACGTGAGCGCCGAAGAGCTGCCGGGCCCGAAGCTGCGGAGCGACGACGAATGGCTCGCGTTCGTGCGCGAGTTCGGCGAGACGGTGTTTCACCCCACCTCCACGTGCAGCATCGGAAACGTGGTTGATCCGAACCTGAAAGTTCTGGGAGTGGATCGCTTGCGCGTGATCGACGCTTCGGTGATGCCCGCTGTGCCTTCGGGGAATATCAACGCCGCGGTAATCGCCGTGGCGGAAAGAGGTGCCGATCTCGTCAGGCAGGACGCCTCCCTATAATCCGGCGATGTGGGAAGCGCTCGCTCTGGTGGTGATCGTGCTCGGCGCCTTGCTCTGGGCCGATAGCTTGAAAGCACGCGAGCGTGCGGTGAGCGCAGGGCGCTCGGCCTGCGAGCGCTATCAGCTGCAGTTTCTCGACGACACGGTCTCCTTTGCGCGCATGCGCCTCGCGCGCGACGAGGAGGGGCAGCTGAAGATTTCCCGCACCTACACCTTCGAGTTCTCGGACACGGGGAACAACCGCCGCCACGGCGCCATCGTCATGCTGGGCGGCGACGTCGCCGACATGCATCTCGAACCCTACAGGATGCAATGAGCGAAAAATGGCTCACCGCAACGGTGCTCGAGAACCGGCACTGGACAGAGAGCCTGTTTTCGCTGCGCGTCGAAGCCCCGAAGCTGCGCTTCGACGCGGGGCAGTTCGTGCGCATCGCGCTGGACATCGACGGCCAGCGAGTGGCGCGCGCGTTTTCGTTCGTCAATCCACCTGCTGACCCGGTGCTCGAGTTCTATGGCGTGGTCGTGCCCGAGGGGCCGCTTTCGCCGCGCCTCGCCAAATTGCGCACGGGCGATGCCCTCCATGTGGCGGCGAACCCGGCGGGTTTTCTCGTCCTGTCGGAGCTCCCCGATGCCCAGACGCTGTGGCTCATCTCCACTGGCACGGGACTCGCGCCGTTCCTGTCGATCCTGCGCACCGAAGTACCCTGGAAGCGCTTTCGCAACGTAGTGCTGGTGCACGCGGTGCGCTATGCAAAGGAGCTGACTTATCGCGAGCTCATCACCGGAACGGGAGCGAAGTACATCACTTTCGTCAGCCGCGAGAGCGCGCCGGGGTCGCTCGCCGGCCGCATTCCGGCCGCGATCGCCGACGGGCGCCTCGAAGCCGCGGCCGGTATCGCGCTGAAGCCGGAAACCTCGCACGTCATGCTGTGCGGCAATCCGCAGATGCTGAAGGACGCGACCGCGGCGCTCGTCGCTCGCGGCATGCGCAAGCACCGCCGGCGCGCACCGGGGCATATCACAGTCGAGAGCTTCTGGTGAAGTGCCTTTGCACATTCTTGCTCGTGCTGTTGCTTTCCGGCTGCAGCACGGTGCGCCTGGTCTACGACAATGCCGAAACTTACCTGCGCTGGCGCGCCGCGCTGTATCTCGACTTCGAAGGCGCGATGGCCGAGGAGCTCGACGAGCGCATCGCAGCATTCATGGCGTGGCATCGTGCACAGGCGCTGCCTAAATATGCACAAATCGCCGACGAAGCGACGCGCCGTTTTGAGCGGCGGCTGCAGCCCGCGGACCTCGTTTGGGGGTACGATTCCATCATTGCGCAGGCGCGAGAAAGCCTGCGCGCAGCAGCGGTGCAAGGGGCGCCGCTGCTCGACCAGCTGACCCCGCAGCAGATCACGCATCTCGAGCGGCGGCTGGGCGAGGACAACCGCAGGTTCCAGCGGGAAAACCTGCGAGGCAGCGAGCGCGAGCGCCGCCGGCGCCGCACCGAGCGCAACGTGGAGCGGCTGGAGGACTGGGTGGGGAGACTGTCGCAAGCGCAGCTCGAGCGCGTGAAGCAATACTCCGAGCGCGCGCCCCTGCTCGATGATCTGCGCGACCGCGACCACAAACGCATCCAGGCGGAGTTCCTCGCCATCGTGCGCGCGAAGGAAGCAAAAAAGCGCTTGCCGGATTGGGCGGCGAACTATGACCGCGGCCGCGAGCCGGCGTATGTCGCGGCGGTGGAAGCCTCGCGCAAGGAATACTTCGCGATGGCGCTCGAGCTCGATCGCAGCCTCTCCGCCCAGCAGCGCGCCCGCGCCGCCGGCGAGCTGCGGCGCTACGCCGACGACTTCCGCACGCTGGCGGACGAGCGGCGATGAACGAACCGGCGCGACGCGATTTCGGCGAGGCGGACGCGGCGCTGCGGCTCGAGCCGGCCGCTGCTGCTCCCGCTGCGAGCTACGCCGGCCGCACGCGCTATACGCAGCTCGAGTACGAGGCGCTGCTCGCGAATGCGTCGATCGGCATCGCCTTCACGCGCGACCGGCGCTTCTTCCTGTGCAATCCGAAATTTGCCGAGATGTTCGGCTATGGCACCGAGGAGCTGATCGGCCAGCCGGGCGAAGTGGTGTACCCGAGCCGCGAGAGCTACGCGGCGCTCGGCCAGATCGCGGTGCCGATCCTGTCTTCCGGCCGCCAGCTCGACCTCGAGTGGGAAGTGCGCCGCAAGGACGGCTCGAGCTTCCTCTGCCGCCTGGTCGCCAAGGCGATCGACGCCGAGAATACGCAGCAGGGCACGGTGTGGATCGTCGAGGACATCACCGAGCGGCGCCGCCAGGCCGACGAGGTGGCGCGCCTGTTGCGCGAGCAGGAGGCGATCCTCGGCACCGCGTCGATCGGCATCGTGTTCGTCAAGGAGCGGCGCATCGTGCGCTGCAACCGGCGCTACGAGGAGATGTACGGCTACGGTCCGGGCGAGATGGACGGCCAGCCGACCTCGATCCTGTACGCGGGCGGCGCGGACTTCGAGCAGGGCGGCACGGTGTACGACGTGCTCTCGCGCGGCGAGAC
>VBCP01000204.1 GCA_005888925.1 Betaproteobacteria bacterium
TGGTCGCCCGCGCCCTGGTCGAGATTGCCCTGGTCGACGCCGCGCGCGATGTCGGGCGACTGCTGGCCATAGGCGACGAGGATCGTGCAGCTCGAGCCATCGAAGCCGATCGCCGGATCGGTGTAGCCGATGCGCTTGATGGTGTGGCGCGCCACCTCGTCGTAGTTCACGCGCGCATTGGAGGTGATCTCGCCGGCGAGCACCACCAGGTTGTCCTTGACGAGCGTCTCGGCCGCGACGCGCGAGGTCTTGTCCTGCTTTAGAATCGCGTCGAGCACCGCATCGGAGATCTGGTCGGCGACCTTGTCCGGATGGCCCTCGGACACCGATTCGGAAGTGAAAAGAAAATCGCTCATTGCGCTCGGGTCTCTTGGAGAAGGCCGCAAGGATACCAAATTTGCACGGTTTTCCGTCCGCGTAGATGGGCAAAGTACTGCGCCTAATCGCGCGTCTGCCGTTGAAGTTCCTTCACCGGTTGGGAAGCGTCCTCGGCTGGACGATGTATGGGATGTCGCCCACCTATCGCCGGCATGTACGCGAGAACCTCGCGGCTGCCCGCTACGACGACGCGCGCCTGCGACGCCGTGCCATCGCAGCGGCGGGGCAGATGATCACCGAGCTGCCGGCGCTGTGGTTCAGGCCACATGAGGAGGTCGTGGCGCTCGTGAAGGAGGTCCAGGGCGCCGAAATCGCGTTCGCCGCGCAGAAGGCGGGCAAGGCGATCCTGTTTCTCACGCCGCACATGGGGTCCTTCGAGATCGCGGCGCAATACGCCGCGCACCACATACCGATCACGGTGCTCTACCGCCGGCCGAAGCTGTCCTGGATCGAGCCGCTGATGCGCGAAGGCCGCGGCCGCGCCAACGTACGACTGGTGCCGGCCGATCTCAGCGGGGTGCGCGAGATGTTGGGCGCGATGACGCGCGGCGAAGCGATCGGCTTTCTGCCCGACCAGGTGCCGGGCGTCGGCGAGGGCGAATGGAGCGAATTCTTCGGCCGCCCGGCCTACACGATGACGCTGGCGGCGAAGCTCGCCGAACGCGACAACGTCGCCTGCTTTCTCGCCTTTGCCAAGCGCCTGCCGCGCGGCGAGGGCTATTCGATCCTGCTGCGGCCGCTGTCCCCCGCGCGGGCGGGCGAGAGCGCCACGCGGCGCCTGAATCGCGCGCTGGAGGAACTCGTTGTGGAATGTCCGGAGCAATACCTCTGGGGCTACAACCGCTACAAGACGCCGGAAGGCGCAAAGCCGCCGCCAGCGTGAGCAGACTCATCTTCGCGTTGATGTGGCTCATCCATGGCCTGCCGTTTCGCGCGCTCGCCGCGATCGGCAACGCGGTGGGCGCGGCGCTCTTCTGGCTGATTCCGGAGCGGCGGCGCGTCACTCGCGTCAACCTGGAGAAGTGCTTTCCGCAGATGCCTGCTGCCGAGCGCGAGCGTCTCGCGCGCGCGGCGTTTCGCGCTTTCTGCCGCAGCTTCGTCGACCGCGCGGTGCTGTGGTGGGGCTCGTCCGAGCGCATCAAGCGCATGGTGCGCGTCGAGGGGCTGGAACACCTGGACGCGGCCGGCCCGCGCGTCATCGTGCTCGCGCCGCATTTCGCCGGGCTCGACGCCGCGGGCATCCGCGTCTCGATCGACCGCGACATGTCGTCGCTCTATTCGCACCAGAAGGACCCGGCGCTCGACCGGCTGCTGCTGCGCGGGCGCACGCGCTTCCGCAAGAACATCGTGTCGCGCCAGCAGGGGTTGCGCAAGGTGCTGCGCTGGATCCAGTCGGGGATCCCGTTCTACTACCTGCCGGACCTCGACTTTGGCCGCAAGGGGACGATCTTCGTGCCGTTTTTCGGCGTACCCGCGGCGACGGCCATCGGGCTCCCGGCGATTGCCCGCTCCACCGGTGCCGCGGTGGTGCCTTGCGTGGCGCGCATGTTGCCCGGCGGCGGCTATGTGGCACAGTTCTACCCGGCGTGGCGCGATTACCCGAGCGGCGACGACGCAGCGGACGCGCGACGCATGATGGCGTTCATTGAGGAGCGCGTGCTGGAGATGCCCGAGCAGTATCACTGGCTGCACAAGCGCTTCAAGACGCGCCCCGAAGGCGAAGCGAGGTTCTATTGAAGGCTGCAGTAATTGGCGCCGGCCACATGGGCCGCTATCACGCCGAGAAGCTGGCGCGGCTATCCGGCGTCCGCCGCCACGCTCGCCGCCAAGCTCGGTGGCGCGCCGTTCAGCGATTACCGGCAGATCTTCGGCAAGGCGGATGCCGCGGTGATCGCGGTGCCGACCGACCGCCACCATGAGATCGCGCGCGCCTGCCTGGAGCACGGTGTGCATGTGCTGGTCGAGAAGCCTATCGCTACCACCCTCGCGCAAGCCGATGAGCTGATCGCGCTCGCCGAGCGCAAAAAACTCGTGCTGCAGTCGGGCCACGTCGAGCGCTACAACCGCGCCTACCGCGCGCTGGTCGCGCGCATGGATCGCCCGGTGTTCATCGAGGCGGAGCGGCTTGCCGCGTTCAAGCAGCGCGGCGCCGAGGTCGACGTGGTGCTCGACCTGATGATCCACGACCTCGATCTCGCCTGCGCGCTCGCGCGCGCCGAGCCGGTCGACGTGAGCGCCTGCGGCTTTCGCGTGCTCACCCGCGACATCGACATCGCCAATGCGCGCATCGAGTTCGCGAACGGCTGCGTCGCCAACCTCTCGGCGAGCCGCGTCAGCCGCGCGCCCGTGCGCAAGCTGCGCGTGTTCCAGCCGGGTGGCGCGATCGAAGAGAACGAGGAGACGCACGAAGGCGGCGATGCGCTCGCCGAGCAGGCGGCGGCCTTCGCCGCCGCGGTGCAGGGCCGCCAGGCGGTCGAGCTCGACGGCCGCGAGGGACGCCGCGCGCTCGAGCTCGCCCTCACCGTCGGGCGCCTGGTGCGCGAGCGCCTGCAAAGATTCGAGTGAAGCTCGCCTTCACCAAGATGCAGGGCGCCGGCAACGATTTTGTGGTGCTCGATTACACGCGCCAGCCGTTTGGGCTGAGCAGAGAGCAGTTAAGGCGAATTGCAGATCGCCATCTCGGCGTGGGCTGCGACCAGATTCTGGTGGTCGAACGGCCGCGCGCCGCGGGCGCCGACTTTCGCTACCGCATCTTCAACGCCGACGGCGGCGAGGTGGAGCAGTGCGGCAACGGCGCACGCTGCTTCGTCAAGTTCGTGCATGGGCGTGGGCTTACCACCAAGCCGGAAATCACCGTGGAAACGCTGGGCGGCCTGATCCGTCCGAAGCTCGAAAAGGATGGCGAGGTCAGCGTCGACATGGGCCGCCCGGTGTACTCCGGCGCCGAGAAACTGGAGTGCAATTCGTCGCCGACGTGGCAAAGGCGCCGGTCACGACGCAGGGTCCCCGACTCGAGCAGCACCGGCGCTTTCCCGCGGGCGTGAACGCCGGCTACGTGCAGGTGCTGGATCGCCATCGCATCGCGCTACGCGTGTGGGAGCGCGGCGCCGGCGAGACCTTGTCATGCGGCACCGGCGCCTGCGCCGCCTTGGTCGCGGGCATCGTCCGCAAGCTGATCGTGTCGCCGGTGCAGGTGCAAACCCGCGGCGGAGCGTTGACCATCACTTGGGCGGGCGGCGACAATGCCGTGATCATGAAAGGCCCGGCCGAAACCGTCTTCGACGGCACGCTGGAAACATAAGAGCCCATGAACGCCGACGATCTCGCCCGCTTCCTCCGCGCCAACCCGCAGTTCTTCGATCAGAACCCCGAGCTCCTCGAGACGATCCACGTGCCGCATCCGTATGGCGGCCGCGCGATCCCGCTCGCAGAACGCCAGACCGTCGCCTTGCGGGAAAAGGCGAAGCAGCTCGAAGGCCGCCTGGCGGAGCTCATCCAGTTCGG
>VBCP01000199.1:0-315 GCA_005888925.1 Betaproteobacteria bacterium
CCTCCGAAGTCGGCCGCAGGCGGTTGCTGCCGACTCTTACGCCGGCCTTCGTCAGGGCCTCGGTGTAAGCGTTGTAGGCGCCGATCATCTGGCTCGCCGCCTCCTTCGGCGCGTTCAGCATCGCGTTCTCGTTGGCGTAGATCAGCAGCAGGTATTGCATGGATGTCTCCTTTCGGGTTGTCGCGGGCAATGTGCGCCGCTACGACAATGACGTTCGGCCAGGCCCGATTTCGACAGCATCTTGCCCGGATTGCGCCCGCGGCACGCCATTTTCGCGCCCCAGGCTGGGCGCATGAACCGCTCACTCCTGGTAAA
>VBCP01000199.1:544-6570 GCA_005888925.1 Betaproteobacteria bacterium
GGCGAACGTCGACTGGACGGTGGACGCGGAGCTCTCCGAGAAGGCGCGCGGCATCTACAAGGCGCGCCTCTATTCCGCCCGCCTGTCGGCGAACGGCTCCATCGATGTGCCCGCGCGCGCGAGCCAGGAGGACGGCACGAGCCGCTACAAGTGGGGCACGCCGAAATTCGTCCTCGGCATCGCCGACCCGCTCGGCATCCGCGCCGCGCCCGGCGTCGAGGTGGGCGGCAGGACCTACGCCTTCGCTCCCGGCCCGGGCGATGCGGCGACCGCCGCCGGCCTGCATGCGCCGCTCGCGGGCTTGTCCATGGTTAAAAGCGAGACGCTGGAGTTTTCATTCACACTGGAACTCGGCGGCTCGGAGGCTTTCGCGCTCGCGCCGCTCGGCGCCGACACCGCGCTCACGATGCGCGCCGACTGGCCGCATCCCTCGTTCCAGGGCCGCTTCCTGCCGGCGAAGCACGAGATTTCCGCCGACGGCTTCAGCGCGAGCTGGAAGGTCTCGCGGTTCGCCGCGCAGGGCGCAAAGAGCGAGCAGATCTCGGTGTCGTTCATCGAGCCGGTCGGGCTCTACCAGATGCTCGAGCGCGCCTCGAAGTACGGCTTCCTCTTCATCGGCCTCACCGCGGCGGCCTTCATGCTGCTCGAGCTCCTGCGGCGCCTCGCGATCCATCCGGTGCAGTACGCGCTGGTCGGTCTGGCGCTGGCGATCTATGCGATCGCGACCGCCGCGTGCGTCGGGCTGATCACGATCTATCTCGTGCGGGTGCTGAAGAGCACCGCGCTCGGCCTCGCGTTCGGCGCGGCGTTGAGCGCGCTCTACGCCATGCTCTATGCGCTGCTGCAGTCGGAGGACTACGCGCTGCTCGGCGGCTCGCTGCTGCTCTTCGCGCTGCTCGCCGCGGTGATGCTCGCGACGCGGCGGGTGGACTGGTATCGCCTGACCGCGCCGGCGGAAGCCATTAAACCGCCAGCGCCGGCCTGAGCCGCGGCGCTTCCTTGATCGGCAGGTGGATCAGCGCCGCGCCGATCGCCAGCATGATGTCGGTGTACCAGAGCCAGTCGTAGCTGCCGGTGCGCTCGAACACCTGGCCGCCGAGCCAGGCGCCGAGGAAGCCGCCGATCTGGTGCGAGAGCATCACGATGCCGAAGAGCGTCGCGACGTAGCGCACGCCGTGCAGCTTGCCCACCAGCCCGACCGTCGGCGGCACCGTCGAGAGATACGTGAAGCCGAGCACCACGGCGAACACCATGAAGGTGCTCGCGGTCTTCGGCGCGAACATGAAGCCGAGCACCGCGGCCGCGCGCGCCGCGTAGAGGAGCGAGAGCACGCTCTTCATGCGCCAGCGGCCGATCGCCCAGCCCGAGGCGAAGCTGCCGGCGATGTTGAACAGGCCGATCAGCGAGAGCGCCCACGCGCCGACCGCCGGCGGCAGGCCGCACAGCGCCACCACGCCGGGCAGGTGCGTGGCGATGAAGGCGACGTGGAAGCCGCAGACGAAGAAGCCCGCGGTGAGGAGCAGGAAACTCGGGTCGTTCCACGCGTCGCGCACCGCGTGCTTCATCGACTTCTCCGGCGCCGCGCCGTGCGCCGCCGCGGGATGCTTGCCGCGCAGCACCCAGGCGAGCGGCACGATGGCGACGCGAGCGGCGCGACCACGAACTGGCCGAACGAGCCGCCGGCATTGACCATGCCGCTCGCGATGCCGCGCTTCTCGGGCGGCAGCGCGCGCGCCACCGCCGACATCAGCACGCCGAGGCCGGCCATGCCGCCGCCGCCGGCGGCGATCACGCCGATCAGCAGCACCAGCATCCAGGTGCTCGTCGCGTGCGGCGTGAGCACCGTGCCGAGCATCACGAGCACGGCGCCGATGGCGATGACGCGCCCGGTGCCGTACTTGTCGGCCACCGCGCCGGCGACCGGCTGCGTGATGCCCCACATGAGCTGCGCGCAGGCGAACGCCAGGCTGATCGACGCGATGCCCAGGCCCGTCGCCGAGTTGAGCGGCCCGATGAACAGCGCCACCGACTGGCGCACGCCGAAGATCAGCGCGAACACCAGCCCCGCCGCGACGATGATGCCGATGTGCTTCCTGCTCATTTCGCAATCTTCATGTCAGTCCGTGCCCATCTATGACGAACGTAATATTCGTCGCAAAAGATCAACCGCTTACGGCTCCTGCGAATCCATCAGGATGAACGCGATGCGGCAGGGCTCATGGCCGCGGTTCACCCACGCGTGGTTGGTCGCCTGCTGCACCACCACGTCGCCCGCCTTGAGATGCACCTCGCCCTCGTCGAGCAGCATGTCGATCTCCCCGGACATGACGATCGCGTAGTCGAGGCTGCGCGTGCGGTGCATCATCGGGTGGCGCGGCGGCTGGCCTTTCGCCGGCGCCTCGGCGCCGACGATCTTCATCATGGCGTTCATGTCGGTCGGGTGCCCCGGCGCCGACTCGGGCGCGAAGTCGACCACGCGGAAGATGGTGCCCGACTTCGGCGGCACCAGCCCCACCTTGGTCTTGCCGCGGTCCTCGGTCCAGGAGAAGTCGGGCAGGCTCTTGTCGGTCACCCACAGGTTCGCAGCGAGATTCGGCGGGCGCGGGCTCGTCAGCCGCACGCGCTCGTCGATCATCACTACCGCTTTGCCCGAGGCGTCGAGCTTCGTCACCACGCGCCGCACTTCGGGCGCCGGCTTCTGCTGCGCGACGACGTAGCCCGCGCAGAAGAGCACCGCGCCGACCGCAGCCCACAGGATGTTGTGCTTCATAGGTCGGGCTTCAGCTCCTCGTCGAGAAACTGCTGCACCGCCTGGAAGAGCTGCATGCGGTTCTTCTCCATGATCACCGTGTGCGTGCCCTCGCCGATCTCGACGTAGCGCTTGTACGGCGCGTTGCCGAGCTTCTCGAAGTAGGCGTACAGCATGGAGCTCGGCAGATCGCGGTCCCATTCGGCGTGCGCGAGGAACGTGGGCACGCGGATCTGGCCCGGGTCGTAGAGCGGCTTGCCCGACGACCAGTATTCGCGCCCGTCCTGGATGACGCCATTGGGCGCGCGCAGCACCGGCGGCGACTGCTTCGATCCCACCGGATCCGTGGCGAAGGTCGCGTCGGCTCACGCTTCGTACCAGCCGGCGGGGATCAGCGTGGCTTTCTTGTCCTCGGGCACGCCGGTGAGCCAGCGCGCCCTGGCATCGGCCTTGGTCACCGTGCGGTAGGCGCCGAGGGTGCCGCCCTTGTCGGTGAGCGACGGCTTGTCGCGCAGCCAGCCCGGCGCGTAGAGCACGAGCTTGTTGACCTTGTCGTTGTTCTGCGTGGTGTACCAGCCCATGATCGTCGTGCCCCACGACCAGCCGAGCAGGTTGATCTTGTCGACGCCGCGGCGCTTGCGGATGAAGTCGACCGCGGCGCCGACGTCCTTCACCGCGGTCTCGGTGCGCACGATCGGCGCGCTCTCGCGCGCGGGCTTGTCCATCTCCGGCGGGCGCGTCGATTTGCCATAGCCGCGCACATCGACCAGGTAGACGTCGTAGCCGCGCCGCGCGATGTACTCCATCCACGACAGGCCGTTGAGCCGCAGGTCGAACGCGGTCTCGGCAGGATAGGTCGCGCCGTGCACGTAGAGCAGGATCTTCGCCGGCGCGAACTTGCTCACGCCCTCCGGGTGCTTGTTCCTGACGTAGAGGCTGATCCCCGGATCGACCGCGGAAACCATGAATTCCTCCATCACGATCTTCGCGTCCATCGCATTCGCCCCCAGGGGAAGTAGCACACAGGACAGAACGGCGCCCCACCAGCGGATCATCGCTTTCATCGTTTGCTCCTCCTCACTTCACTGAGAACGGCGCATGGTACGGCCGGCCGAACGGCACGCCGGCGAGCACCGACTGCACCGGCTTGATGTAGCTCTTCCCCGAGCGCTTGTTGTTGCGCGTGTCGACGAATTCGACTGGCCCCTGCACGATCTCGACCACGCTGCAGTCGGCCGGCGCGCCGACCTGCAGCGTGCCGAGCTTCGGCAGCCGGTTGATCAGGCCCGCGGGCACCACTGTCGCCATGCGCACCACCTGCTCGAGCGTGAATCCCAGCGCCATGAATTTGCTCATCACCCACGTGAGATAGGGCATGCCCGGCGAGTTGCCGGAGAACACATGGATGTCGGAAGAGATCGTATCCGGCGCGGCGCCCTGCTGCATCGCGGCTTCGGCGACGGTGAAGTCGAAGCTGCCGCCGCCGTGGCCGATGTCGAAGATCACGCCGCGCTTCTTCGACGCCAGCGCCTCGGGCATGAGCTTGCCGTCCTGCACGATGTTGGTGAAGCGGCCGGCGAGATTCGGGAACCCGCTGTAGCAGTGCGTGAGGATGTCGCCCTGGCGCAGCGTGTTCAGGATCTCGCCCATCAGCGCGGGCGTCGCGACGCCGCCGATGTGGCACATCACGCGCGCGCCGCCGCCCTCGATGCCGGCCTGGTTGATCACGTTCTCCGACATGCGCACCTTCACGCCGATCGCGATGTCGGCATTCTCGGCGACGGTCTTGCCGCATTCCTCCGGATGCGCGAAGCCCAGGTGATAAAGCTCGGGCTCGGGGAAGCCGGAAAGGCCGATGTTCGCGATGTGCACGAACGCGTAGAGGCGCGTGCGCGTCTGCGCCTGGATGTAGCGGCGGAACGCGGCGAAGTTGTTCGCGCCGGCGTCTCCCGCCGACACCATGGTGGTGGTGCCCTGGAATTGCACCAGCTCGTCCGCCGGGATGCCGATCGCCGAGCCGTAGGGATAGACATGCGAATGGATATCGATCAGTCCGGGCAGCACCAGGCGCCCCGACGCGTCGAGCACGCGCAGCGCGCGCGCCGCGGGAATATCGGCCTCCACCGCCTCGATCCTGCCGAAGCGCATGCCGATGTCGCGCTTGCCGCGCAGGTTCTGGCTCGGGTCGAGGAGCTCGCCGCCCTTCACCACCAGGTCGAACTTGTCCTCGGGCCCCATGGCGGCGCGCGCCGCCGTGCTCAAGAGTCCACCCGCGAACAGCGCGCCCATGCCGGCGACGAAGCGCCGGCGCTCTTTGAGGCTCATGGTTTCCTCCCCAGGAAAAATGGCTGACGAAGAATCGGCGAGGCGCGCATCGGCGTCAATAGGGGTCAAGCTGACGCGGGCGAAGGATTCAGGCCTAGGCCTGGCGCTGATCGTGTCCCATCGAGCGGTTGCGCCCCGCGGCCTTCGCCGCGTAGAGCGCGCGGTCGGCGCACGCGATCCACGCGCCGTGGTCGTGATCCTCGGGCTGCGCTTGCGGATGCGCTCGGCGATCGCTGAGGCGCCGGCGATGTCGATGCCGGGGAGCACCACGCCGAACTCCTCGCCGCCGTAGCGCCCCGGCAGGTCGGAGAGCCTCAGCGTGTCGCGCAGGATCGCCGCCACCGCGCGGAGCGCCGCGTCGCCCGCCTGGTGGCCGTGCTGGTCGTTCACGGATTTGAAGTGATCGATGTCCATCATCACCACCGCCGAGGAGTGGCCGATGCGCCGGCAGCGCGCGAACTCGCTCGCCACCGCCTGCTCCCAGTGCGTGCGATTCGGCAGCCGCGTGAGTCCGTCCATGTGGCTGAGCGCGGCGAGCACGTCGTTCTGCTGCCGCACGCGCCGCGCGAGGCGATAGGCCGTGTACCCGACCGTGACCGGATAAGCGAGGAGCAGCGGCAGGCTCGCGAGCACCGCGACCACGCCCGAGTGCAGATGGAGCGGCAAGCCGGTGATGAACGCCATGACCGCCGCGTAACCGACCTGCGCGATCAGGCAGCGCGCGAGGAAGCGCAGGCCGCCGACCGCCGCCTTGTCCATCGCGAGCATGGCGACAAGCACCGCGCTCGGCACGATGTTGAAGCCGATCGCCGCGACCCATGCGCCACCGCAGGCCGAATCGCACATGAGATTGTGCAGCTCCGCGCGGTACGGATCGGGGCTGCCGCGCGCGATGCGGTACGCGATGTGTGGCCAGACGAAGCAATTGGCCGCGAGCACCAGCCACGCCCAG
>VBCP01000202.1:0-4599 GCA_005888925.1 Betaproteobacteria bacterium
GGTTTCGACGTCGCGCGCCGCGATGATTCCAGCGGTGAGGTACGGCCCGGTCTCGTGCTCGAAGAAGGTCGGGATCGGCAGCGTGCCCAGATCGGGCTTCTCCTCCACGACCTCCTGGCACGGCGCGCTCTGGACCGTCTTTGGCTCCATGGGCGCGCCGATCGCGGCGACGATCTTCTGCTGCAGTTGCGCCACCGTGCATTGCAGCCCGAGCGCGATGCGCTCACGCGAGCAGAGCAGGTTGCCGACGACGCGCATTTGGCTCCCGGCGACGCGCTCGAAGCGCAGCGCCGGTCCGGCGCCGTTCAGGTAGAGATGAGCCGAGACCTCGAATTTCGGATCGACGCTGGTTTCGACCGCGCGCAATGCGCCGCGCCCCTCGAGCAGCTCGAGGTACTCGCGAAAGCCCAGGGCCATGCGCGATTTTCCTATAATTCGTTCGTCATCCAAGGGGAGGAGACATGGAGAAAACCGCACCGCGGCTGCTGATTCCGCAGCTCAAGCCGTTCTACGACCGGGTCGAGCCGCTCTCCTGGCTGCTGATCCGGCTCACGGCCGGGCTGATGATCATCCCGCACGGCTGGCCGAAGCTGATGATGGGCATCAACGCGACCGCGCAGATGGCTCTGGTCAAACGCGGTATCGCGCCTGCCGAGCCGCTCGCTGTGGTGCTGATCACCCTCGAGACCCTCGGCGGCCTTTGCGTGGCGCTCGGCCTCTTCACCCGCTTCTGGGCCGCGGCGATCACCATCGAGATGCTGGTGATCGTCTACCACCACCTGCCGAAGTTCGGCTGGACCGGTCCCGGCTACGAATACCCGCTGATGTGGGCCCTGGTGATGCTGGCCATTGCGCTGCGCGGCGGCGGACCCTATTCGCTCGACCGCGTGATCGGCCGCGAGCTATAAGAGGCCGGGCGGCAGGTTCCTGAAGGGCAGGGCGGCGAGATCCGCCGCGGCGGGCCCGGGAGTGTCGACCTCGACGATCGGGTCGAAGCTCGCGCCGAAGGCGGCGCGGAAATGATTCTTCGCCTTCGCGCACACCACGTCGAGCGCGGCGAGATCGATGCCGTGCAGGCGAAAGTACTGGGGATCGTTCGGCCCCAGGCAAGCCGCGGTAACGATCACCCGCAGGTTGCCGGCCTTCAAGACCGCACTCCGCCCCAGATTGACGTCGAGACCGCGTTCCATCGGTCCGGCATTGCGAAACCAGCCATCGGTGACGCGCTCCACCTCCACGTCGAGCGGAACCGGAGGCCCCCATGTCGCGGAAAGGCGCCCGCCCAGCTCCACGCGCATCCGCGCGCCCGGGTCGCAGCGCGCGACGAGCTCCGGATCCCAGAAGAACGCGAATACCGCTCGCAGATTGCTTCCGTGTTCCATGAGCGTTCTAAGAAGCCCGGTGCTGTCGCCCACGCCGCCGGAGAGCGGGTTGTCCGAGGGCTCGAGGATCGCCGCTGGTTTTTCCGTCCGGACAAGATTCGCGAATGCCTGCGCGGGTGTCGGCAGCCGCACCGCGAAGCGCGCCCGGCGCCGATGCATCTCCTTCGCGAGCCCACGCGCCAGGACGGCCGCAGTTTCGCGATCGCCGTCCACCGTCACCGCGACCGATGCTCCGGCCGCGGGGCTGTCGCCATAGGCGAAGCCGCCGAAGGGTGTCACGTCGAGAATGCTGCCGGTCGCATGGTTCGCGGCGAGCGCTTCGATCTCCGCCATCGGGCCCTCGGTGGTGCGCATGTTGAAGCTCGGTAGGATGACGCCGGCCTTGGCGATCGCAACCACCGGGTTGATCTCGCCTTGCAGCTCCCGCTTGAGCAGCTCGAGCGCCTTCCACCCGGTCTCGTACAGGTCCACATGCGGATGCGTCTTGTAGCCGATCACGATATCGGCGAGCTGCGCGATCGCCGGGTCGAGGTTGGCGTGCAGATCGAAGCTCACCGCGAGCGGCCGCGCGCCGAGCGCCGTGTGCGCGGCCTTGAGCAGCGCGAGATCGGCGAGCAGCGTGTGCGAGCCGATGAGCGCGCCGTGCAGCGAGAGGTAAAGCGCGTCGCACCGCGAGCTGCGCACCCCTTCTACGATCTCGGCGATGATCGCCTGCAGATCCGCTTCTTCGACCGCACCGCTCGGACCCGCCGCGGCGCAGCGCAGATAAATCGGGGTCAGACTCCGATTAGCGGCGAAGAAATCGACAGCCGCGCCGATCTCGGTGCGGCTGCCGGCATAGAACTTGGCGACGTCCTCGCCTTTGCGCCACTCGCGCCGCTCGAAATCCGCGAGGCGTGTGAGCACCGGAGTGAACGAGTTTCCCTCGTGCCAGAGGCGTGCGACGGCGATTCGGGTCGACATCGGCTGATATAATGCCGCGCTTCGCGCCCGTAGCTCAGTTGGATAGAGTACCTGGCTACGAACCAGGGGGTCGTGGGTTCAAATCCTGCCGGGCGCGCCAAATTCCTCAAGGGGTTAAGTTCAGCAGGTACGACCCCTTATCTCCCGGTGGGGACTTCGAACGCAGAGGTCGCATCATCAAGCGATCGACGTGTCGCGCGGACCCGAACTCCTGGATGACAGCTTCGGCTTAAGTATTTCGCTGCCCCCAGTCGCGCAGCGCCCTCATGATCGGGCCGAGCGTCTTGCCTTTGTCCGTAAGGTGGTACTCGAGGCGCGGCGGATGCTCGCTGTAGAGCTTGCGCTCCACCAAGCCGTTGGCCTCCATGTCTTTTAGCCGCGCAGACAGGGTGTTGGGCGCGGCAGCGAGCGACTCCTGAAGATCCTGATATCGGCGCGGACCATGCAGAAAGAGGTCCCGCAGGATCAGGACCGTCCAGCGCTCGCCGATGAGTTCGAGCGTTCGGGCCACCGGGCAGTGCTTCTGGCTGTATGAGCGCGCCATAGCGGAAAGCATACCGGGTTGACAATTCTTTAGCAAGTAACTACACTTAAAGTAGTCACTACGCAAAAAGGAAGTCATCATGCCATCGTCGCTGCTTGCTGGCCGGATCCCTCCGACGCTGCTGCGCTTGGCGGCGCCCGTCCTCGTCGTGCTCACACTACAGACGTTTGTCGGCGTCGCCGAGACGTACTTCGTGAGCTTTCTCGGCACCGCGGCGCTCGCCGGCGTGTCGCTGGTCTTCCCGGTGTTCATGTTGATGACGATGATGTCGAACGGCGGCATCGGCGGCGGCGTCTCGTCCGCAGTCGCGCGCGCGATCGGCGCGGGACGGGTGCGCGATGCGCAGGCGCTTGCCATGCACGCCGCGCTGATCGGCCTCTTGTTCGGCGGCCTCTTCAGCCTGGGCGTGTGGCTTGGCGGCCCGCTTCTCTTTGCCCGCATGGGCGGACAAGGCGATGTGCTCGCGAACGCGATGCTCTACGCGAACATCGTCTTTGCCGCGGCGATTCCCGGCTGGATTGCCAATGTTCTCGCCGCGGCGCTGCGCGGCGCCGGCAATGTCCGCGTACCCGCGATCATCACAGCCGTCGGTTCTCTGATCACCCTCGGCGTTTCGCCGCTACTGGTCCTGGGTTGGGGCTGGATACCTTCATTGGGCGTGGCCGGCGCCGGTATTGGCGTAGCCATTTTCAACGTCGGCTCCGCTCTCGCCCTCGGCCTCTATATGCGCTCTTCGCGCAGTCCCATAAGGCTCGCGGTAGCGCCGGTTGAGCGGCGGCTTTTTGCCGACATCCTGAAGGTCGGGCTGCCTTCTGCCGCCGGCACGGTGATCGCGAACCTGACCGTGGTGCTGACCACGGCACTGGCAGGCGCATACGGCGCGGACGCCATTGCCGGATACGGCCTTGCTTCCCGGCTCGACTACCTCCTGATCCCGCTCCTCTTCGCGCTTGGAACGGCGACCGTCACGATGGTCGGCACGGCTGTCGGCGCGCGCGCCGCAGGGCGCGCCAAGAGGGTGGCGTGGACCGCCGCACTGATCTCCACACTCGCCACCGGTGCGATCGGTTTGGCGGCCGCATTGCTTCCGCAGGCATGGATGCACCTTTTCAGCACCGAGGCGGCAGTAGTCGAGGTCGGATCTGCTTACCTCACCAGAGTGGCACCGTTCTACGCGCTGTTCGGCGCCGGCATGTCGCTCTATTTCGCGAGCCAGGGCGCGGGAAAGATGGCGTGGCCGTTCGCCGCCGGCCTCGTGCGACTGCTCGCGCTGCTGCTTGTCGGTGGCTACTGGATCAACAGCCTGCACGGCTCGCTCGACGGACTCTACTGGATCGTCGGCGCGAGTTATTTCCTTTTCGGCGCGATCAACGTGATCGCCATGGCGAGTGGGCTCGGCTGGGGCGAGCAACGCGCGCCGCGCGCAGGCCTGGCGGCTGCCCGATGAGTGCCCGCGGTACCGCGCTGATTACTGGAGCCTCGACAGGCATCGGGCTGGAATTGGCCAGACAGTTCGCCGCGAACGGCAATCCGCTGGCCATCGTATCGCGCGATCGCGAGCGGCTGGCAAAGGTGGCCGGTGAACTGCACGTCGAATATGGAGTGCCGGTAAGGCACTTTGCGACGGACTTATCCGAGCCGCGCGCCGCGCAAGGGCTCTGGGACGAGATCTCGAGCGCCGGCATCACGATCGAAACGCTGGTCAACAAC
>VBCP01000202.1:4669-6792 GCA_005888925.1 Betaproteobacteria bacterium
CCCGGAATGCTCGCGCGCAAGCGGGGACGGATCCTGAATGTGGCCTCCATCGTCGGTTACCAGCCCGGAGGTCCGCGCATGACGGTGTACTACGCGACGAAAGCGTACGTCCTTTCGTTTTCGAAGGCCCTTGCCGTTGAGCTCCAGGGGACCGGTGTTTCGGTCACCACGCTGAGTCCCGGCGTGACGAGGTCGGCGTTCGAGGACAGGTCCGGAGCAAACGGCACGCGCCTTTACCGCCTGATGCCGCAGATGTCGGCCCGGTCTGTGGCCGCTGCCGCTTACCGCACCATGGAGCGTGGCGGCGGCGTCGTGATCCCAGGCTTCTTCGCCAAGATCCTGGCCGTCGCGGGTGAACTCCCGCCGCGCAGTGTCGCGCTCGCGGTCAACCGCTGGCTGTTACGCCGGCCAGAGGGGGAGCAGTAATGCGCACGATGCACCGGCCTCTGCGCGCGCTCATTGCAGCGCTCGCGATTCTAGCGGTCACGGCTTGCGCTCCACAGCCCGCGCCGCTCCAGACGGTGCGACCCGTGCGGCTGATGAGCGTCGCAGACGGCAACGAGCTCAGCAGTCAGGTGTTCTCGGGCGAAGTCCGCGCGCGTCACGAGAGCACTCTAGGCTTTCGCGTCCCCGGAAAGGTCATCAGGCGCTTGGTCGACATCGGTGACCGTGTGCAGACCGGAACGGTACTCGCACAAATCGACGCGACGGACTATGAGCACGTGCGCGATTCGCTCGCGGCGCAGCTCGGGGCGGCGCGCGCCGAGCATAGTTTTGCGCGCGACGAGCTCGAGCGGCATCGCGAGCTCGCCGAGCAGAAGCTGATCAGCCCGGCGGAGCTCGACCGCCGCGATACCGCGCTGCAGGTGGCAGCAGGCCGCCTGCGGTCGCTGGAATCGCAGCTCGCGCAGGCGACCGACCAGCTCGGCTACGCGCGGCTTGTCGCCGATCGCGAGGGCGTAGTGACCGCGGTCAATGTGGAAGCGGGGCAAGTGGTCGCCGCCGGGACCCCGGTCATCACCGTGGCGAGGCAGTCCGAGCGCGAGATCCTCATCCGCCTGCCCGAGGAGAACCTCGCCGACATCCGCAAAGGTCAGGCGCTGGAAGTGTCGTTCGTTGCAAGGCCGGCTGAAAGGGTAGAGGGGCGTGTTCGCGAGATCTCGCCCGTTGCCGATCCCGGATCGCGCACGTATGCGGTGCGCGTGAGCCTGCCGGACGCGCCGGCCTGGGTTGCTTTCGGCATGACGGCGAGCGTCGCGATGCGGGCGAGCGGCGCCTTCCAGATGGCACTGCCGCTCGCGGCGGTCTTCGAGCCGCAAAGCGCTCCGAAAACCGGTCCACGGGTCTGGGTCTTCGACGATGCCAGCTCGACGGTGAAATCGATCCTCGTGAGCCTGGGACGCCCGCTCGAGGGCGAGCGCATCGAGGTGCGGGGACTCGAGGCGGGGACAAAGATCGTGGTCGCCGGAGCGCGCAGTCTGCGCGAGGGGCAGAAGGTTCGCGCGCTCGGCGATGAGGCGCCGGTCCAGGCGCGAATTCGCTCCAGCGAGTAGGCAGCCTGTCGATGCGCTACAACGTTACCGAGTGGGCTCTGCGGCATCAGGCGTTCACGGGATTTCTGATGGTGCTGCTGGTGCTCGGCGGAGCATTCGCTTTTTTCAACCTCGGGCAGAAGGAAGATCCCGAGTTCACGTTCCGCGTCATGGTCGTGAAGACGCTGTACCCCGGCGCGAGCGCAGCGGAAGTCGAGCGCCAGGTGACCGACCGCTTGGAGAAGAAGCTACAAGAGCTGCCTTACCTCGACAACCTGCGCAGCTACTCGAAGCCTGGGGAGTCGGTCATTTTTATCACCCCGCGGCAGGACGTTCCCCCGAGGGAAATCGCCTACATCTGGTATATCGCGCGCAAGAAGGTGGCCGATATGCGCCATACGCTGCCGCCAGGGGCGCTCGGGCCTTTCTTCAACGACGAGTTCGGCGACACCTATACGAGCGTGCTCGCCTTTTCAGCCGACGGCTTCAGCTACCCGGAGCTGAAAGACTATGTGGAACTTGCGCGGCAGCAGCTGCTCGTCATACCGCACGTCGAGAAGGTCGATCTGATCGGGGCGCAGGAAGAGAAGG
>VBCP01000203.1 GCA_005888925.1 Betaproteobacteria bacterium
AGATTCGGTATCAGCGTGGTGTTGATCGCGGTGGAAGCGCTCGCGACGAGCAGCGTGTAACCGTCAGCGGGCGACTTGGCCGCCGCCTCGGTGCCGATGTTGCCGCCGGCGCCGGCGCGGTTGTCGATGATGAGTGGCTGGCCCAGGATCTCCGCCATTTTCGGCGTCACCGTGCGCGCGACGATGTCCGTGCCGCCGCCGGGAGGGAAGGGCACGACGACGCGGACCGGCTTGGAAGGGTAGCTCTGCGCCAGCGCGCTGCCGGAAAGGACCACGGCGAGGGCGGCGAAAAGGTATTTCATCAGCACTTCGATCTCCTAGGTTTTCTTGTGGAAGTTGCGCGCGTGTTCGAGGATCTCCTGCGGCGGGCGCGCATGGGTGTAGCCGCGGCGGCTGACCGTGATGCCGAGCTTCTTGAAGTCCGCCATCACCTCGGCCATCTTCACCACCGCGGCGAGCCCATCGACGATCGGCACCTCGTCGATGCGCGTCACGCCGGCGCGCACGATGGCCTCGCTGAGGTAGAGCTGGCCCGGAATGATCGCCTCCGCGCCGAGCGCGATGGCTTTTCGGGCGGTGCGGGTGAAGGCCTCGACGATGGCGCTGCCTTCCTCGAGCCCCTTGCCGACATCGGCGAACGTCGTGCGCTCCATCTGCATGGTGGGCAGGGCGCGTTCCGACAAACCGAGCCGCTTCACGCGCAGGTCGAGCATCTGGTCGAATCGCTCGCCGAAAACGATGACCACGAAGCGGCTGCCGAGCAGGCAGGCGAAGTGCATGGCCGCCTCGCCGTAGCCGACCACCGGGATGTCGAGCAGCGAGCGCGCCTCCTCGATCGCGGGGTCCTGCACCGAGCTCAGCGCGAAGACGTCGTACCCCTCCGCCTGCGCCCGCAGCGCGTTGTCGAGAATGATCTGCGCGTGCAGCGACGCGATGTAGGGGTAGATCACCACCTCGGCCGGCGTGCGCCCGCCGTAGACGCCTTCGGGCATCGCGTGCAGGTGCACCTCCGTTCCCGGGCGCGCGACGCTGCCCACTCTCTTTCGCACGCCGTCGAAGTAGGCGGGGATGCGCCCGACGTCGAACAGGCTCTGGTACCAGATCTTCATCGCGGTCTTTCCTGTAGCCGACGATGCGATGATATAGGCTTCCTTTTGCTGACCCGGGATGATGCGCGATGGCAAGGATTCAAATTCGCAAAATCGACCACCTCGTTCTGCGCGTCCGGGACATCGATGCCATGCGGGCTTTTTATTGCGATGTGCTGGGCGCGGAACATATCGGGTACCGGCCCAAGTTCGCCATGTCGCATCTTCGCGTCGGCGATTGCATGCTCGACCTCGTTGAAGCCGAAAAACGAGGTCTTCCCGCACCGGCCGCGGGCGGTCTCAACCTCGACCATTTCTGCTTTCGCGTCGAACCGTTCGATCAGGAAGCGATCGTCGCTCACCTGAAGCGGCATAACGTTGCCATTGGCCCGATCCGCGATCGCTACGGCGCGGAGGGCAACGGTGTTTCGATCTACCTCACGGACCCGGAGGGAAATACGGTCGAGCTGAAAGGACCGTCCGATGGCAGGCCGCCGCCGGCCGGTTGAACCTGGTTTTCTTCATTCGTCGTCGACCACGGCGATGCAGTCGATCTCGACGTCGAACTTCTTCGGCCACGAGCCGACGACGCAGAACACGCGCGCTGGCTGGTCTTTGCTGAAGTAGCGGCGGTAGACCCGGTTCACCTCATCGAAGTAGGCGCTGTTGGTGATGTAGATGGTGCACTTCAGCACGTTCTTCAGCGACGAGCCCGCGGCCTCGAGGCACACCTTCATGTTGTCGAGCACCATCTTCGTTTGCTTGTCGACGGTGACGAGCGGGATCTTGCCGGTGCGCCGGTTGGTCGGCGTCAGGCCCGAGACGAACACGAAGTCGCCGGCGCGCACTACCGGCGAGAGCGGGATGCCTTCCTTCCTCAGGTGCCAGCTCACGCCCGGGACTTCGATGACCTCCTTCTTTACTTTCTTCATAGCGCTTGCTTCATGATTTCTCAGTACTCGTAGAACATCTTCTGAATCGCGGAGCGCTCACGGGTAATTGTCAGCGCGAGCAGCAGGAGGATTCGCGCCTTCTGCGGCATCAAGTCGTCGCAGACGAGGAAGCCGCCGGCGTCCTTTTTCGGCGTGATGACCACGCGGCCGTTCCACGAGCGTGTGGCGAGCACCACCGGGATGCCCGCCTGCACCGCGCGCTTGCCGGCCTCGAGGAACGCGCCCGGGTACGAGCCGCCGCCCAAGCCGACGAGCACCATGCCGTCGGGCCGGCGCGCGGTGAGCGCGTCCACCAGCACGCCGTCGGCGCCGGCATAGGAGTAGACGATGTCGACGCGCGGCAGAGCCTTCTTACCGCGCACGTCGAACGGCGTCGCCGCGGTGTGCGGTCGGGTGACGCTGCGGTAGAAGAGCACGCGCGCGTCGGAATCGACGTAGCCGAGCACGCCGAAGTCGCGGCTCTCGAAGGTGTCGACGCGGAAGGCGTTGGATTTGGTCACGTCGCGCGCGCTCTGGATCTCGTTGTTGAGGA
>VBCP01000200.1 GCA_005888925.1 Betaproteobacteria bacterium
GTCCTCTTCAACTGCGCCGGCATCGTGCACAACGGTTCGATCCTCGAGGCGAGCCCGAAGGACTGGGACCAGGCCTTCGCGGTCAACGTCAAATCCATGTTCCTGGTGACGCGCGCCTTCCTGCCGGGAATGCTGAAGAAGCAGAGGGGCTCGATCATCAACATGGCCTCGGTCGCCTCTTCCCTGCGCGGCCTGCCCAACCGCTGCGTCTACGGCGCGAGCAAGGCCGCCGTCATCGGCCTGACCAAGTCGATCGCCGCCGACTATGTGCGCCAGGGCATCCGCTGCAATGCGATCGCGCCGGGCACGGTGGACACGCCGTCGCTGCAGGGACGCATCAACTCCTACGCGGATCCGGTGCAGGCGCGCAAGGACTTCGTGGCGCGCCAGCCGATGGGACGGCTCGGCACGGTCGACGATATGACGGGCATCCTCGTGTACCTGGCGTCGGATGAATCCCTTTTCGCGACCGGCAACGTTTTTTCGATCGATGGGGGAATGACGATATGAAGCTGTGCCGTTACGGCAAGCCGGGCTATGAGAAGCCCGGGATGATCGACGGCGAGGGGAAGCTGCGCGACCTCTCGAAGATCGTCGACCACATCGGGCCGAACGAGATCTCGCCGCGCGGCCTCAAGATGCTGACGCGGCTCAAGGCCGAGTCGCTGCCGCTGGTGAACGGCAGCCCGCGCTTCGGCGTTCCCTACGTCGGCATCGGCAAGTTCGTCGCCATCGGCCTCAACTACTCGGACCACGCCAAGGAAGCGGGGCTGCCGATCCCCTCGGAGCCGATCGTGTTCATGAAGACGACCACCTGCATCACCGGGCCGGGGGACGGGGTGATCCAGCCGAAGAATTCGACCAAGCTCGACTGGGAAGTCGAGCTCGGCGTGGTGATCGGCACGCAGGCGCGCTACGTCGACGAAGCCTCGGCGCTCAACCACGTCGCGGGCTACTGCATCGTGAACGACGTTTCCGAGCGCAGCTGGCAGATGGCCACCACGCAGTGGGACAAGGGCAAGGGCTTCGATACCGCGGGGCCGATCGGCCCCTGGCTCGTGACGAGCGACGAGATCCGCGATCCGCAGTCGCTCGACATGCTCCTGGAAGTGAACGGCAAGAAGATGCAAAGCGGCAGCACGCGCACCATGGTCTTCAGCGTGGCGAAGATCATCTCGCACGTGAGCCACTACATGACGCTTCTTCCCGGCGACATCATCGCTACCGGCACCCCGCCCGGCGTCGGCATGGGCATCAAGCCGACGCCGGTATTCCTGAAGCCGGGCGATGTGATGCGTCTCACGATTGCCGGCTTGGGTGAGCAGAAGCAGCGCGTCGTGGCCTACTCGGCCTAGTACGTCAGGCAGGCGGCGTTCAGGACCCCGGCGGCGAGCGAGGCGGCGCCGAGAAATACGCCGGAGCCGGTCTTGCCCTCTGGAATGTGGCGAATCAGGTCCGGCAGCATGCCGCGCACGGCGAGATAGACCAAGATCTGCACGGCGAGCGCAATTGCCGCCCAGAGCGCCATGTCCCAGAGATTCACGCTGTGCACCACCGTGCTCGCGAGCGGCAGCACAAAGCCGAGCAGGCTCCCGGAGAGGCTCGCCGCCGCAGCGGCGTTGCCTTGGCGAATCAGCGCGAACTCGCGGTAGGGCGTGACATGGACGTAGATCGCGAGAAACAACGCGACGAACAGCACCGACAGGCCGAAGTACACGAGAAAGTCGTCGAAACCGGCGAGCGAGAATTTCAGGAATTCCATGCGGTGGCCCTCATGCGAAGTAGTGGGGTACGAAGCGGCTGGAGTTCTTGGTGATAGGCGAGTCGTCCTCGCGGATGCCGATGCCCGCGGCGGCGTCGCCGACGATCCAGGAGCCGATCACCGGGTAGCGGCCGTCGAACTGCGGCAGCGGCGCGAGCCCCTGGTAGACGAAGCCTTCCTCGCCGTAGTCGCCGGGCTGATGTACGCGGTCCAACCGCCGCTGCAGCGTGACGTTGGCGCCCTCGCGCGCGAGCAGCGGCTTCCTGGCGTACTCGCCCGCGAAGCGCCGCTCGTCGAAATAGGCCGGCAGGAGATTCGGGTGGCCGTAGTTGAGCTCCCAAAGCACGACCAGCAGCGCCTTGTTCGACAGCAGCATCTTCCACGCCGGCTCTATCAGGCGCGCGGACCGCGCGGGCAGGTGCGCGCCGAAGGGCTCGCGCGCGAGCCACTCCCACGGATACAGCTTGAACAGCACCTGCACCGGCTGCTGCTCGAGGTCGACGAACCGGCGGCCGTCCCAGCCGAGCTCGTCGATGAAGAGCTGTTTCGCGTCCCAGTCCGCCTGCAGCGCGCAGTCACGCAAGTACTCGACATTGCCGAGGTCCTCATCGCTATCTTTCGCGCACGCGAAATGCAGCGTTGCGCTTTCCGGCGCCGCGCCGCGGATCGCTTGCCAGCGCTCGATCAGCTTTTCGTGTAGCGAGTTGAACTGATCGGCATCCGGGCGCGTGTCCTCGAGCCAATGCCACTGCACGACGGAGGCCTCGAGCAGCGCGGTCGGCGTATCGGCGTTGTATTCGAGGAGCTTCGGCTCGCCGGCGCCGTCCCAGCTGAGATCGAAGCGGCCGTACAGCGTCGCCTCGCGCAATCGCCAGGATTCGGCGACCAGCCCCTGCAGCGGCTCGGGGATCGCGAACTCGGCGAAGCGCCGTTCGCGCACTACGTGGTCGGCCGCGGCGAGGCACAGCTGGTGAAGTTCCGCCGAGACCGCTTCCAGCCTGTCGATCTGGTCTGCGCTGAATGCGTAGCAGGCGGTCTCGTCCCAGTACGTGCCGCCCATGGAGTGGTAGCGGAAACCGGCTTCCTCGCAGCGTCTGCGCCAGTTCGGCCGTGCGCTCGAGCTTACACGCCGCACGCTCAGCTGCCCGATGAGTGAGCTGACGAACCGAAGCCGCCGCGCCGGATGCTCGAGCTTCCAGGGCTCGTGTGCGAAGGCGATCCAGCCACGTGAAAGGCGTCCATGGCGTGACGGCTCGCCCGGGGCCGACCGTCGGGAAACGACGACCCGTAGTAGCTCGGTCCATAGAAATATGAAGGCGCATAGCGCTTGTCGCGCACCGGCTCGCAAGCCTGCGGCTCGCCCCAGTCACGGCGGCAATCGGCCAGCGACTGGTACGCATCGCGCTGCGCTACGGGCTCGCTGCAACCGGAAATAGTTCCCGCCAGGACCAGCGTAATCGCTGCGCTGCGTCTTCTGCGCTGCGGCATGGCGTACCTCCCCACGCCAAAGTGTAATGCTTATGCGTTAAGCTGGACCCCTATGAACAAGCGCGCTGATTTCACGGATCTGCAGGAGTCGGCCTTCTGGATGCCGTTCACTTCGAACCGGCAGTTCAAGAAGGCGCCGCGCCTGCTCGCGCGCGCCGAGGGCATGCATTACTGGACGCCGGAAGGCCGCCAGATCCTCGACGCCTGCGCGGGCCTCTGGTGCGTGAACGCCGGCCATTGCCGGCCGAAGATCGTCGAAGCGATCCAGCGCCAGGCGGCCGAGATGGACTTCGCGCCGACCTTCCAGATGGGGCACCCGATCGCGTTCGAGTTCGCCGAGCGGCTGGCGGAAATCGCGCCCGAGGGATTCAAGCGCGTGTTCTTCACCAATTCGGGTTCCGAGTCGGTCGACAGCGCGCTCAAGATCGCGCTCGCGTATCACCGCGCGCGCGGCGAAGCCCAGCGCTTCCGCCTGATCGGGCGCGAGCGCGGCTACCACGGCGTGAACTTCGGCGGCATCTCGGTCGGCGGCTTGAGCCACAACCGCAAGACGTTCGGGCCCGGCGTTGCCGGGGTGGATCACTTGCGCCACACGCACGACATCACGCGCAACGCGTTCTCGCACGGACAGCCGGTGCACGGCGCCGAGCTCGCCGACGAGCTCGAGCGGCTTTGCGCGCTGCACGATCCGTCGACCATCGCCGCGGTGATCGTCGAGCCGGTTTCGGGATCTGGCGGCGTGCTGGTGCCGCCGCAGGGCTATCTCCAGCGCTTGCGGGAGATCTGCACGAAGCACGGCATCCTGCTCATCTACGACGAGGTCATCACCGGCTTCGGCCGGCTGGGCAAGCCGTTCGGCTCGCAGCGCCTGGGCGTGCTGCCGGATCTTTTCGCTACCGCGAAAGGCATGACCAACGGCGCGGTGCCGATGGGTGCGGTGTTCGTGCGCGAGAGCATCTACGAAGCGTTCATGCAGGGGCCCGAGGGCATCGAGCTGTTCCACGGCTACACCTACTCGGGCCACCCGCTCGCCTGCGCCGCGGGCATCGGCGCTCTCGATACCTACGAGGAAGAAGGGCTGTTCGAGCGCGCGGCCTCGCTGGAAACGCACTGGGAACAGGCGATCCATTCCCTCAAGGGCGAGCGCAACGTCGTCGACATCCGCAACATCGGCCTGATGGGCGCGATCGAGCTGGCGCCGAAGCCGGGAGCCCCCGGCAGCCGCGGCTACACCGCGCTGGTGAAGTGCTTCGAGGCGGGCATCCTCATCCGCTATACCGGCGATACCCTCGCCTTCTCGCCGCCGCTGATCGTCGAGAAAGCGCAGATCGAGCGCATCTTCGACTCGGTCCGAAAAGTCCTCCAAGCGCTGGATTAAGAGTAGGCTTTCCCCAGGAAGGGGGAGGCTATGGCGAATTCCGCAGGGCAGGGCTATGGCGGCTTCTGGGTCCGCTTTCTCGCCTATCTCGTCGACAGCGTAATTTTCTTCACGCTCCTCGTCGCGCTCGCGGCCGGGGCGGCGTTCCTCGGCGACCTGGGCGCGACGGTGATCACCGCCGCGGCGATCGTCGGCCCATTGCTCTACTGGGGCCTGATGCAGGCTTCGGCGCGCCAGGCGACCTTCGGCAAGGCGCTCCTCGGGATGAAGGTCACCGACGCAGACGGCCAGCGTCTTTCGCTCGGGCGCTCGCTCGCCCGCGAGCTCGCCAAGTACGTGTCGGCGATTCCCATGATGCTCGGCTTCGTGCTCGCCGCTTTCACCGGCCGCAAGCAGGCGCTGCACGACATGATCGCGTCGACCACCGTGCTGCGCGAAAGCCCGGGCCACGTGCTGGTGGCGCTCCTCGTGGGTTTGTTCGGCTGGATCGCGCCGATCGCGCTGGTGATGGCGGTGGGCGCGGGCCTCGTCGCCGGAATGATGGGCGTGATGGGCGCGGGATTGATGGCGCAGATGATGGGGCAGTCGCCGACCGACCAGCCCAAGCAAATCACGCCGCGCGCGCCGAAGGCGCCAGGGAAAGCGCCGGGTGCCGACGTGCCCGCGCCGGCGCCCAGAGCCGCGCTCGCGGCGGCCGGCGACCTGGACACCGTGCTCGGCACCCAGCTCGCCGGCTTCGAGAAGCCCGGCACGACGCGCGCCGGACCGGCGGTGCTCGAGCTCGACAAGGATTTCCTGTTCGGCGGAGATTTCTCGATCAAGACCTACGTGCCGCCTTTCCGCGAGCTCGAAGGCAAGTCGGTCACCATGGTGATCCACCGCGTGATCGATACCAAAGGCGCCGATATCTACGATGCCGCGAACAGCTTCGAGAAGGATCCATTCTTCAATAGCATCGATCTCGCGCCGGCGTCCTCGCCCGTGAGCCATCTCGCCGGCAAGCGCCGCGTGCGCCTCAAGTCCGGAAACGACGCAAGAAACCTCGAGCGCGTCGAGGGCGTCGTCAAGCTGAACGTCGCGCAAAAGCCCGCCGGCGCCACGTTCGGCGTCGCCGACGCCGGCAAGTCGAAGTCGGTGAACGGCGTGGAGCTCGCGCTCAAGGCAATGAAAGGCAAGCAGGCCGACTTCCAGCTCGGCGGCGACGCGTCACGCGTCGTCTCGGTGGCGGGCTTCGGCGCGGACCAGAAGCCGCTGCGCGTGGAAATGCAGACGAGCAGCGGCAGCGCCGTGTCGTACACCTTCAGCGCGCCCGCCGCGCGCATCGAGTTCGTGGTCGCCGAGAGCTTCGTCAAGCGCGAGTTCCCATTCACTCTCACGCGCAGTTCGGTGGCCGCGCCGCCGGGAGCCGCCGCGCAAGCGACGGCGACTCCGGCCGAGCCGGCGAAGCAGGCTGCAGCGCCCGAGCCACCGCCGCAGGCCGCGGTACTGCCGAAAGTCGCTCCGGCGGAGATCCCTGCGGTGGCCGCTGCCGCCAAGCCGGCGCCGGCCCCGGGCGTCGATCTACCCGGGCCGATCCAAGCCCGCACCATCGACCTGCCGGCGCCGCTGGCCGCGGCGCCCGGGCGGCCGGGCCCGAAGTACAACGACCTGATGAGCGCGGTCGTGAACGGCGACAGCGCAGGGGTGAACGAGCTCATCGCGCTCGGGCGATGGGTGGACAAGCCCGACAGCAAGGGCAACACGCCGCTGACCGTCGCGGTCATGCGCGGCGACCCGGCGAACGCCGAGGCGCTGCTGAAGGCCGGCGCCGATGCCTACCCGGCGCTGGCGGTGGCGCGCGAGCGCCGCGACGCGGCGATGACTTCTCTGCTGGAGCGCTACCGGGCTACTTCGAAGCGGCCCTGACCACGCCGAGCCGGCGGCCGCGCGCCGGCTGCTTCAGGCGCGCCGGCGTCACCAGGTCGCGCACGAAGTTCGGCAGGGCGAACACGCCCTCGTGGGTCTCGCCGTTGTAGTAGCGCAGTTCCTGGAGCTTGCGCGCCTCGATGCGGCGATCGATCTCGTCGGCCGTGAATGCTTTTGGATCCAACTTGTCCGAGCACACGGCCATGGACCAGAGCGAACCGTAGAGCGGGATGTACATGGTGTATACCCGCACCATGCGGAACACGCTGTTCAGCCGCTGGGCGAGGTCGGCCACGCGCTGCGGCTGGGCCACCGGCGAGCCGAGGTGCAGCGCGAGCGCGCCACCCGGCGCGAGCGCCGTGCGCAGCTGCTGGAAGAACTCCATCGAGTAGAGCGCCGCCGCCGGGCCCACCGGGTCGTTCAGATCCAGCGCGATCAGGTCGAAGCGCTCCTGGGTCTCGCGCACGAACTTCATCCCGTCGTCGATCAGCACGCGCAGCTTCGGGTTGTCGAAGACGCCGTTGTGCACCGCCTGGAAGTGCTCCTTCGCGACCGCGATGACGTCGGCGTCGATCTCGACCATGGTCACGTTGTCGACCGACGGGTGCTTGAGCGCCTCCTCCGAGGAGCCGCCGTCGCCGCCGCCGACGATCAGCACCTTCTTCGGCGCCGCGTGCGCGCTGAGCGCGGGGTGGATCAAATTCTCGTGGTAGACGAACTCCTCCTTCTCGGAGGTCATGTTGAACCCGTCGAGGCGGAAGAGCTTGCCGTAGTGCGGCGTCTCGTAGATCTGCATCTTCTGGTACTTGGTCTGCCACTCGCCGAGCTGCTTTGCGGCCTTGATATAGAAGCCGGTGGAGGCGCTGAGCGGCTCCATCAGCAGGTGCTCGCCGCGGTCGATCTCCTGGCGCGAGACCTCGGTCGGCTGGAAGAAGCCGACGATGGTGTCGAACAGCTTGCGCGCCTTGGCGGAGTTGTCGGCGCTGTAGTTGCAGACGTAGACGTCGAGCGTCAGCCCCTGGCGCTCGGGCCAGGTGTGGATCGCGAGG